>JAYTUF010000931.1:0-3265 GCA_043744755.1 Anatilimnocola sp. | reverse complement strand
TGGCATCCGGTCGCAACGTTTGATCCTGCTCGATGAGCACGAGCTCGCCGACTGCGTTGTGTCCCCAGCAGGGCAGGATTTCAGATTGGAAGCCGGCTTGCAGCGCTGCCGCCGCGAGGTGATGACTGCGCACCGCAAACGCATCTTGATCCGCGCGCGAGATTCTATATCGCTGCGCGAGAAACTCCGCCGTCAGGCCCATTGACATCGCAGCCGGCGAAGTGATCTGCGAGAGTCGCGGGTGAAAGACGCTTTCCGCGGGAGGCAGTTGCCCGGACATCTTTTCCACGCCGGCGACCAATTGCACATCCGCCTGTCCGGCTTCAATGGCATGAACGGCCTGATGCAAGGCTTGCAAACTGCTGCCGCATAAGCGATTCACCATCACGGCCGGGCAAGTAACCGGCAAACCGGCGAGCAGGGCGATCTGCCGGGCGGCATTCAATGACAGTTCCTTCGCTGGCAGAGCGCAGCCGACAATCACGTCCTCCACGAGCACCGGATCAAGCTCATTCCGCGCGATCAGCTCCCGCAAGCACTTGGCGGCCAGCTCATCGGCGCGAACGTTGCGAAACCAACCCTTCTCCGCATGAGCGCGGCCGAACGGAGTGCGAACACCATCGACGATCACAGCCTGCCGCGATCCGCTCATGCCGTCAGTTTCCGTTTGCCAGCCGCCCAGTCGAGCAGCAGTTGCGGGGGATCATACCGGCCGCCGCGATCGCGCCAGGGTTCAAGTTTGCGGAGAATCTCCGCGCCACCCAGTTGCTCGGCCCAGTGCAAGATGCCGCCGCGGAAGGCAGGAAAACCGAGGCCGAAGATCACACCCAGGTCAATATCGCGCGGGTCTCTCACTCGCCCTTCTTCTAGCACGCGGCAGGCTTCTAAGAGCATCGGCAGCAGCAGGCGATCTTGCAATTGGGGCAGCGTGAGGCGGTTCTCGGTGCGCAGGTAACTCCGCAGAATGTCTCCGGCCACGGGATCATCTTGCGGCTCGGCCGTGCCCTCGCGATAGGCATAGAAGCCTTTCAGATTCTTGCGCCCGAGGCGTCCTTTCTTGATGAGCGCCGGCAGAATGGGCGAGGCGCGGACGCGGTCGGGAAACGCTTCCCACATCGTCCGCCCGGCAGAGAAGGCCGTATCCAGGCCGACCAGATCGTAAAGCGCGAGGGGTCCCAGCGGCATTCCATATTCCACCGCGGCAGCATCCACTTCGCGCGGCGTATGACCATCGTGCAGCAGTTCAATGGCTTCGTTCAAATAAGGGGACAGCAGGCGATTGACGAGAAACCCAGGCCCATCGGCGACAACGATGGGCATCTTCCCCATTTTTCTGCCAAGCGCGACGGCGGCTGAGATGGTCTCGTCGCTGGTCTGCTGACCGCGGACGACTTCCACCAGCTTCATTCGCTTGACGGGATTGAAAAAGTGCATCCCACAAAAGCGTTCGGGATGATCGAGAGCGCTGGCGATGCGCGAGATGGGGAGCGAAGAAGTATTCGACGCCAGAATCGCCTGAGGTCCGAGCAGTGCTTCCAAGCGCCGCAGCACGCCGACTTTGATATCGAAGTTCTCGGTGATGGCTTCAATGACGACATCGCTGGCCGCGAGCTCGGCATCCGTGACGACAGTGCTCAATCGCGCGGCGAGCTGCAATTGCCTGACTTGATTCGCGGTTTTTGTTGTTGGATCAAAAGCCGCTTCGGCCAAACAATTTTCCGCGGCGCGAATGAGGACCGCGGGATTCGCATCTCCTAAACGAACCCGCAAACCCGCTCGCAACGCCGACGCAGCAATGCCGACGCCCATGATGCCGGCACCCAACACGCTGACACTTTCGGTGGTCCGCGCTTCGGCATTCCGTTTGGCGTGGGCATGTTTGTTGTAGTCCTGCAGGAAGAAGACATGCACGAGCGCGCGGTTGGCGGGCGAGCCAAACAGTTGCTGAAACGTTAACGTCTCTTGCGCGAGAGCAGCCTGCAGATCACTGCGCACGCTCTGCGTGAGCAGGTTCAGCGCCATCAGCTCCGCGTGCTGAACCTCGCATTGAAGCTTCTGAAAATGGGTGAAGCAGATGAACTCAAATTCCTCGTCGGAGATCGTCACGCCCTGCGTCAATCGCCGACGATCTCTCAGATACGACTTTGACTCTTGTTCCTGCTGCACCAGCGCCAGTGCGGAGGCCAACATCTGATCGGTAGTGGTGACAACATCAGCTAAACCGACTTCGCCCGCTGATTCTGCCTGAAGCGGGTTGCCCGAAATGATCATCTCGATGGCGGCCGACATGCCAATCAGCCGCGGCAAGCGTGCGCAGCCACCCCAGCCTGGTATCAGGCCGAGTTTGACTTCCGGCAGGCCGAGTTGGGTCTTGGGATGCGACGAAACAACCCGCCGATCGCACCACAGGGCCAGTTCCAAGCCGCCGCCGAGACAGGCGCCTTCAATGGCCGCGATGGTCACGGCCGGCAGTTCCGAGAGTTGACGCAGCAGTGAGTGGCCGCGGCGGCAGAGTTCGGCGACCTGTTCGGGCGAATCCATCAGGCCCATGAATTCGCGAATATCCGCTCCCGCAATGAAAGTCCCCGGCTTGGCGGAAGTTAGAATGACTCCCTGAAGATCCCTGGTTTCGCGCAGCGTTTGCAAGTGCGAGGCCAGTTCGTCCATGACCGCCAACGAGAGAACGTTCGCCGATTTGCCGGGCAGATCGAAGCTTAATAGCGCGACATGCGGCTGAGGGAACGACAGCGAAATGCAGCGGAATTCGGCGGGCACGGGGGGATGGGGTTGGAGTTTAGGGGCTAGAGATTTGGGGCGGGGATCGTTAGGGATTTTAGCACAGACTTGGACGAGGTGAGTTAATGATGCGGCGTGCGTTGCTATTGGCATTGGTTGGTTTGTGTGCGGTACGTGCAGCGGCGCAAGAGCCCGCGAAGGTTCTGCCGCCGGCGGAAGAGAAGGTCGTCGCGCTGACGATCGACTACGGTGACGGCGTGCAGAAGAGCTTTGCCGCCCTCCCTTGGAAAGAGAAGCAGACGGTGCTCGACGTGCTGCAGGCGGCGGAGAAACATCCGCGGGGAATCAAGTTCAAGCATCGTGGCAGCGGCGCGACGGTGCTGGTGACGGCCATCGACGACCTCGCCAACCAAGGTGGCGGCAAGAGCTGGCTCTATGAGGTAAACGGCAAATTGGCCGACCGGAGCTGCGGCGTCTTCGAGGTTCAGCCTGGCGATAAGCTCTTGTGGAAGTTTGGAGATTATCGGTA
>JAYTUF010000930.1:0-3287 GCA_043744755.1 Anatilimnocola sp. | reverse complement strand
CACCTGTTGCCTCTGTGTGTCAATTCGAACGGCAAATTGCGAACAAAAGCCACCAACCGGGCGTGTACCTAATATAGTGCTTATACTTGCCGATGACTTGGGCTACGCCGACATCGGCTGCAACGGCGCTCAAGACATTCGCACGCCACATATCGATTCACTTGCGAAGGACGGCACGCGGTTCACGAATTTCTGCGTGGCCCAGGCCGTTTGCACAGCGTCGCGGGCCGCGCTGATGACGGGCTGTTATCCGAACCGCATTGGATTGGCTGGCGCTCTCAATCACACTAGCACGGTCGGCGTTCATGCGGATGAATTGCTGTTGCCCGAAGTGTTCCACGCGCAGGGTTACGCGACCGCCTGCTTTGGCAAATGGCATCTGGGAACGAAGCCAATTTTCTTTCCCACGCGGAACGGTTTCGACGAATGGGCGGGACTGCCCTACTCAAACGACAATGGGCCGCTGCATCCCACGGTCCGCGGTATTCCCGCGCTCCCCTGGTATCGCAATGACGAGGTTATCGAAACCGATCCCGATCAATCGCAGTTCACCCGCCGGCTGACCGACGACGCGGTTAGGTTCATCACCGCGAACAAAGCCCAGCCCTTCTTTCTGTACCTGCCCCATGTGATGCCGCACGTGCCGATTTTTACTTCGGGAAAGTTCCTAGGGAAATCCAAACGAGGTTTGTATGGGGATGTGGTCGAGGAACTCGATGCAGGCGTGGGCGAAATCCTGCAGACCTTGCGAGATCTGAAGGTCGAACAAAACACGTTGGTGATCTTTCTTTCCGACAACGGCCCCTTCTTAAGCTATGGCAGTCATGCCGGTCGGGCGGAGCCGTTTCGCGAAGGGAAACTCACCACGTTTGAAGGAGGCCTGCGCGTGCCGTTTCTCGCGCGTTGGCCGGGCAAAGTCCCCGCCGGTCGCACCAGCGATACGTTCATCACGGGACTCGATCTGCTGCCGACTTTGACTTCAATCATTGATGCGAAGGTGCCGACCGAGCGCAAGATTGACGGCGTTAATCTGGCGCCGGTTCTGCTCGGCGAAAAGGACGCCCCAGGTCGCGAGACGTTTGCCTGCTACTCAGGCTCCGAGCTGCACGCGGTCCGGCGCGGGAATTGGAAGTTGCACTTGCCCCACGAATATCTCACCGTCGATGGCCCGCCCGGCACGCAGGGCAAGCCCGCCAACTTTGCCAACATGAAACCCAGCCCCATCGAGCAATCCGGCATTCGCGGCATTGCCAGCCGGCATGGTTATCGCGTGGAGAAGATCCAGCTTTCGCTGTTCAATCTGAAGAACGATCCGGGTGAGAAAGACGACGTGATTTTGGCTCAGCCAGGCATCGTCGCCAACTTAATGGAGCTCGCCGCCGAACACCGTCGCGATTTGGGGGACTCGCTGCTACAGATCAAAGGGGCTGGCCTGCGCGCGGCGGGGGAAGCGAATTAGTCCTATGTCGCCTTTCGCTCCGCGAAAGAACGTCCTTTCGCGGAGCGAAAGGCGACAATGCTCCCGGCGGCCTACCTTGTGATTGCCGCGCTCCGGCCGGTACGATTGCGGCTGCGTCTTGACCGCAACCCTCTTCTGATCCGGCGATCTTTCCATGAATCGAAAATACTCGTTGCCATTCTTCTGTCTGTTGAGCATTGCTACTTCAATCATTGCGACACTTTCGGCGCAAGAACCAGTTGAAGATCTCAAAACCGATCTCGTCGGCCGGTCGCGCGAGGAGTTCATTGTCACGCCGGTGAACCAGTTGCTCACGCCGTTCGGCCGCCTGGTCGAGCTGCCGGGACTGAGGCCGCAAGCGATTGCGCTCTCGCCCGATGGCAAGCTGCTGATCACTTCGGGCAAGACGAGCGAGCTGGTGGTCATTGACCCCGCGAAGGGCGAAATCTTGCAGCGCGTGAAGCTGCCCGCCGACGACAAAACCGAGCCGCCGGAAGCTCCTTCCACCAACATCCTGATGCCCGATCTCAAGGGGCAGGTCAGCTTTACCGGCTTAATCTTCTCGCCCGATGGCGGGCGAATCTATCTCAGCAACGTCAATGGCTCCATCAAAGTCTTTGCGTTAGTCGATGGCAAGATTGCGCCCTCGCACACCATTCCTTTGGCCCCCGCCAACGCGCCACGGCGGAAGCCGGAGATTCCCAGCGGCCTGGCGCTCTCCGCCGATGGCAAGTTGCTCTATGTTTGCGGCAACCTCTCGAATCGCTTGCTCGAAATCGATACCACTACCGGCAAGACGCTGCGGACCTTCGACGTCGGCGCTGCGCCCTACGATGTCGTCCTCGTCGGAACCAAAGCCTATGTCAGCAACTGGGCCGGACGTCGGCCCGCTGCGGGTGATCTCGTTGGTCCTGCCGGGCGCGGCACCGAAGTCCGCGTTGATCCAGTTCGCTTTATTTCGAACGAAGGTTCCGTGAGCATTGTCGAACTGAAGGGTACACAGAAAACGACCGAACTGCTCACCGGCCTACATGCTTCCGCGCTGGCGGTTTCGCCCGATCAAAAATACGTCGTCTGCGCGAATGCCGGCAGCGACAACCTGAGCCTGATCGACGTCGCCGCAGAGAAAGTGATCGATACCATCTGGGCCAAGCAAAAGCCTTCCGACTTGTTCGGCGCTTCGCCCAATGCAATCGCCTTCGACGCCGATGGCAAGCGCTTGTACGTCGCCAATGGCTCGCAAAACTCCATTGCCGTGATTCGCTTTGATCCAGCCGATAAAGGCGAATCAACCTTGCAAGGCTTGATCCCCGTTGGCTGGTTCCCCGGCGCGATCGTGTTCGATAAAGAACGAAAACACCTCTACGCCGCGAATATCAAAGGGCTACCGCTTGCGCCCAAACGACAAGGTGTCATCGGCGCACAGGGCTTCAATTCGCATCATTACTCCGGTTCCGTCTCGCTCGTGCCGCTGCCGGACGATCCCACGCTCGCCAAGCTTTCGCAGCGGGCGGCGGCCAACATGCGCCGCGGGCGGATTGCCGAAGCGGGTCTGCCGCCGCGCAAGGATCAGCCGCCGCGGCCTATTCCCGAGCGGATCGGCGAGCCCAGCACCATCAAGCATGTGGTCTACGTCATCAAAGAGAACCGCACCTACGACCAGGTCTTCGGCGCTTTGAAGAAAGGCCGCGGCCATGCCGACCTCTGTATCTTTGGCGAGGACGTCACGCCCAATCAGCACAAGATGGTGAACGAGTTCATGCTGCTCGACAACACCTACTGCGCCGGCATTCTCAGCGCCGATGGCCATCAGTGGAGCACCACCGCC
>JAYTUF010000929.1:0-3290 GCA_043744755.1 Anatilimnocola sp. | reverse complement strand
CAGATATACCGTGCGGTCGGCGCACTTCTGTGCGAGCCATTTGCCGTAGGCTCGCAACGCCGGCTCATCGAATGCAGACCAGAGTTCGATGCCGTGCTGTAGGCAATATTTGGCATGCTTATCGCGCACCGCACCGTAGCGTTTGATCGTGACGGGAGTAGCGCCGCCCATAACATGATTGCTGTCGATTTCGTCCAGATATTGCCGCCACCCGTCAGCAATAGATGGCGCGGAGCAAAGCTCAAGCGAAGCCGCAGAGATTAGGCCATGCTCGACTGCCTTTTGTTGATCCAACATCTTCAAGCGAGTCAGGGCCTCTTCTCGATCACGCGTTCCCAGGGAGTGTTTGCCAAGTTGGTATTTGTTAGTTCTGCCATCGGCGTAGTACACGCCGTCGCGGCGGAAAAACCGCCACGTGAAGTACTTTGCAGAAATCGACGCTGGTTGTTTTTTCGATTTGGCCATGATCTTTATCCGGGTTTGGGAGCTTGCGTCCACTTCGGTCGCGGACCCGATAAGCGCTCGCCGTCTTCGCCACTGGCGACAGCGGGAGCGCTTGGTCGGTCCAGTGCGGGAGTGGCCATCAGCTCGATGGCATTGATAGGGAAAAGAAGTTTGCCCCCTTTGCCAGCGGGCTGGATAAAAGGGATTTTCCCGGCGTCTTTGAGCCGGTGAATGGTTGAGGGCGATAGCCGCGAGGTCGCGCTAAACTCTTGCAGCGTGAGGTGTTGCGGTGCCGCTGGCGTTGAGCCGTCGGACATGATGAATGCGCCTGCGCACTGGGAGCGAGTGTGTTGTCCCCGTCATACCGGGAACCCACTTCTTCCGCTTACCAAATAGCGTGGGCGCTAATTTTCGCGCTCGTTTGAGAAAACGAGCTACAGAGATTCGTCGCGGCGCGACCGGAGTGCTGCGACTAACGCATGGACGTCCTCGATTGATTGACCGCCATCAGAAAACAGCTCGCTGCAGATCTGCTCATCTGAATAGCCGCGTTCTAGGAGCGACTGAATGTCGAGTTGCAATTCAATGACGGACAGGTCCGATCCGGTAATGCCGACGCCCGCCAAGAACTGCTGGTCGTCAGGTTCACGCCGGCCCGGCAGCAACACGCTCTCCGCAACCGGCCGCAAATTGCGGCTTCGCCACGGTCGCCGCATCGCGAGGCGTGAGAGCTGATCCGCAGTCGCTAGTTTGAGACCTCCGAACAGGCGTATCCAAAGTTCCGGTCGATACTCGTGTCCCGTCAGATGTCGGAATGCGGAACGATAACGATTAACAATCGTGTTGATGGAGCCCACCTGCAGCTGAGCTGCAATTTCCTGCAGCTTCAATTCGCGGTCCCCATGGTACTCGCCACCATGCCAGCCTTCCCGCAGATCCCAGACCTCCAGATATTCTTTCAGTTTGTCGTCGCGCCTTCTGGTCTCGGCGATTCCTCGCTCATCCTTCCACTGCCTGACCAAGGTCTCAATCGCTTCGGTAACTGCTCGCTGGGGCGACTGAAGATTAATGCTGACGATGGGCGCCTCGGGAAATGAATTCCATGCTTCGCCCGGCAATTTTGACAACCGCTCGTGAATCGCCGACATTCGCTCGCGATCCGTTACTTCAAACTCGGCCGATTCGTTTAGCAACCGCCCTAGTTGAGATCGTTGAGACTTGGGCAACGCCAGGAGCAACATGTGGGCCAGCGTCCGCAACATCGCTGGGGCCACTGCTCCTCCTACCCAACCGCCAGCAATCGAGCCGTATCCAAGCGCAGCAATCTCATCGCGTGGATCTGGGGGCGGCACGTTTGGCGCGACATTGATCGCGTTCAGAACGAGCGATGCGGCCTGCTGACAGAATCGCTCGGCTTCGTCATTACTCGGGGATTCTCGAAATGCGCGAGCGGCTCGCCAGCACAACAGGTAGTACGGATGGCGACGCGTGAATTCCCAGCGGTATTCGACAGGAAGTTCTAAAAACGCGTCAACCGAACGGAACAGCAAATGGCTAATGGAGTGGGCATCATCCGCTGGGTCCATAGCCTCGTCGTTCATCGCAAGCTCCATTTTCATCGACCGGCAATTTCGGGCTTCGCAGGTCGCGTGTGCTAAAACTTCACTACTCTATATCCACTTCATTATGACACGATTCTGCGAAGAATTCAGGTGCTGGCCTGCACTGGCGCGTTTCAACGCAGCGTACCAAGCAAGGGCCGATAGCTATATTCTCCTCATCTTATTATGACGCGTTTTTGCCAAGAATTAAGCTGCTCGGAGGCCTGTGCTGGAGTTGATCTCGATACCACCGGCGGCGAACCTCAGGAAGCATTATCGAACCGCACGGTGCCGTGGCTACCGTCGCCAGCCGGACCTTGCTAGGCTGTTCGCAGCCTGCGGGTAAGATGCCAGCAGGTGGACCGATCAATTGGGAACAGGCGCGATGATCACTGGCGAAATCAGAAGCAAGATCGATGCAATTTGGAATGCGTTCTGGGCGGGCGGCATCTCAAATCCGCTCGAAGTGATCGAGCAGATCACGTACTTGCTGTTCATGCGGCGGCTCGATGATCTGCACACGCTTGAAGAGAACAAGGCCACGCGGCTGAAGAAGGCCATCGAGCGGCGAGTTTTTCCGGAAGGAAAGGATACCAGAAAAACGCCCTACGACGACCAGCGCTGGTCGCGGTGCAAGCATAAGTCGCCGAACGAGATGTACACCATCGTCGGCGAGCACGTCTTCCCGTTCCTCCGCACGCTCGGGGGTGATGAATCGACCTATATGCCCACCACATGAAGGACGCCCGCTTCACCATCCCCACACCGGCGCTGCTGGCTTAGGTGATTGATCTGCTCGATGGCGTGCCGATGGAGGACCGCGATACCAAGGGGGATCTGTATGAATACATGCTGGGGAAGATCGCCTCCGCTGGCCAGAACGTAATGGACGCCTCGTTGCTGTACGAGTTTCCCTTCACCGACCTGACACCACAGGGTCCCGACGGGATTTTCAGTTCGGTGCAGATTGACGAGTTGATGCAGTTGCTGGACCAGGTGAGGGCCACGGCAATTGCGGCATGAGCCCCCGCATCACCCCGCTGATTGAAGGGGTCGTAAACGGCTTTCGCACGGTTCTCGCACCAAATCGCCATGGACAGCTCATCTCGTAAGGCAAGGCGGAGGAGGAGTTTAGGGTTGAATTACGGTAAACCTCCAGCGAAGCCGTCTGCTCGCAGACGTTCGAGGTTTGTGGGAATGTGAAAGAGGTCGGGTCTTCACGAACTATTCGGCCTGTTCCCGTTC
>JAYTUF010000928.1:0-12958 GCA_043744755.1 Anatilimnocola sp. | reverse complement strand
GTGAGAGTTGCAGCAATGGATCGCGCCGGACCAATCGCGGCAGGACAAATTCTTGCACCAGGCGCTCGGCGGTCGGCACCAGGTGCAACCCACCGATGCCGCTCAGGTTCGGTTCCATAAATTTGAGCGAGTTCTTCCACATCGGGCTGGTGAAGTCGATCACCGCATCCAGCCGGCCGAAGACCGGGTTGTGATCCCGCTGGCTCGGTCCCCAACATTGCAGCAACCATTCTTCTTCGTCGGCCGGAATGCGGAGGACCTCGCGGACGGCAAAGTCTTGAAAATAAAGATCCGGCAACCGCTTGAGGGCGTTTTGCAGCGTTAGAGAGACATAATGCAAGTAAGAAATCTGATCGGGGAGTGCGGCCAGCGGGCAAGGAAACAGGCTGACCACTTCCTGCTGACCATCGCGCAAGTAGACCAAGTGCCGGGCGAACGATTCGGTCCGCAATTGGGCGAGCAGGTCAATCATCTCGCGATCGGAAAACGCCGCAAACGCTTTCCGCACCTGGCTCGCCAAATGAAAGCCACCCAGTCCGACTTCCTCGGCCATCGTCAACATGACATGACATTCCCATTGCGGCGTCAATGCTTTGAAGTTAGCGTAGCCGCGGTCGCCAGACCGCGGGGAATCACTCGGGAACTCTGCGAATCGACCCGCGTTCTGGCGAACGCGGCTACATCCCAAACCGGTTGAGGTGAGGGGCGGACCGTGAATCATCGCGACTATTCGAGCGTGAAGATAGCCGAATGCAAACGGGTTCAGCCCAAACTACAATCACGTCAGCATAAATTTCTCCCGCTCGCCCCCTCTCCCACACTTCCCCCATGCCGCGCATCGCATTTCTGGGCGTCGATCATCCGCACGGTGCTCACTGGCGCGAACAGTTGCGGAACTTCGCCGCCGACGCACCGCTCGTCGCGCTGGTCCCGGCCTTTAACGGCGGCACTGCAAGTCTGGAAGAACGTTACGCCGGCCTGCCGCGGTTTGCATCCGTCGATGAGCTGCTGCGCTGGAATGAGTTCGATGCCGCGGCCGTCTGTTTGCCGAATCGCGATGGGCCGGAAGTGATTGCGAAGTTGATGCGGGCTGGGAAGCACGTGCTGGCCGAGAAGCCAGTCGGTATGAATGCAGCGAGCGCGCAGTGCATTGTGGATGCGTTGCGGGAACAGCCCCAGGTCGCATTTCAAACGGGCTACATGTGGAGATACGACGAAGCGGCCGAACGGCTCGCGGCGATGGTTCGCGACGGCCGGTTTGGCAAGTTGATTAGCATCGAGATGAGCTTTGTCACCAGCGACATCGCCCGCCGCGGCCCGGGGCATTATTTGTTTGATCCAGACCTGAGCGGCGGCGGGTTCTTCAGTTGGCTCGCCTGTCATCAGCTCGATCTGCTTTTCTATCTCACCGGGCAAGCGGTCGTCGGCGTCACCGCGCGGACGGGCCTGTTCGGCGCGCACAATGCGGCCGTCGAAGATGGCGGCGTCGCGATTCTCGACCTGGAGGGGGGCGGCCTGGCGACCTACATCGGCGGCTATTGGGTTCCCCGCTGGGCCGGCGAACATCACTGGCGAATCCGCGGCAGCCAGCGCTGGGTGGAATGGGATCCTAATCGCCAAGGAACCAGCGGCGCGCTCGAGATTCACGGCCCCATGCCGCAGTGGCACGCGATGGAAGAAACCTTCACATTGCCCCCGGATAGCACGCCAGGCTACGGCGGCGGCAAAGGTGAAAGACTAGTCAACGATTGGCTTTCGTGCATCCAAGCTAACGGCGCGCATTGCCGCAACACGGGCGAGTCGATGTTGCACACGCTGCAGCTTATCGACGCGATCTATCAATCGAGTCGCGAAGGCAGGCGGATTGAATGCCGGATTGGGTGAAGGGTGGGAGTCAGGAATGAGGCGTCAAGATTCGGGAGTCAGAACCGACTGTTGCCGCCACATTGCGTCGGCCTCATTGAGCGGAAGACGAAGGTCGGACGAGTAGTCGATGGACGCGCTGTAAAAAGCGCGGTCAAAAACGGTGTTGAAAGCCTGCTGGAGATTGAGTTTCACTTCTGCATCTTCAGCCCTCAGCGGAATGGTGATGGTCGGCATCGCTTGCCGAAGAGTCCAGGCAAAAACGTCGGCTCTTGGTCGCCGCGAACCCCGACTAATAATGGCATAGTAATCGCCAGCCGGCGCGTTCATCGCCGGTAATCGCTTGCCTCCGCGAAGTAAATCCAATTCCACCAGATTCGTCTGACTGCGCATGATTTCGTCACGCTTGGCCAAATACTGCGTTCGACCATCGCTGGAAGCACGCTTATTGGCCGGCGAAAGGGTCTCGATAATCGTGACAATCTCGAGCGAAGGAACATTGCGAATTACCAAATATGTCTCGCGTCGCTCTTGAGTACTTGGAATGCACTCATCGCTTTCCAAGGCATGCTCGATGTAAATGCGCCGTTCGATTCGAGCGAAATACCGTGGTCTAATCTCCGGTGCCAGGAGTTCTCTCACGACCGTATTAAAGGTCACGTGAAAATCCTCCCACTCTAAATCTTCGAGATAGGGGTCCATGCCCGGAAATGGTGATGGCATTGCGGTCTCCAAATTCTACTTCTTCCCCAAGCAATAAACCATCTCCTGCCTCTTCCCCTCCTTGAATTCCGCCACGCGTAAGAAGACCTGGCTGCCGCAGATGGTGGGGGTGGCGAAGGCTTCACCCGGGAGCTTGTTCTCGGCGAGCTTTTCGAACTTCTCAGGGTTGGCTTTGAAGATGAACGTGGTGCCTGCTTCGTTGATGCCATAGAGCTTGTCGCCGACGAGGGTGAGCGACGCGCTGAAGGTGCCGCCTAAGCGCCCACTCCACATTTCCACGCCGGTGTCGCTCTTCCAGCAACTGGCCACGCCGCCGTCCTGCGCGGCATACAAGTAGCCGTTGTAGACGATCATCGAGGGGACATAGACCGGGGTATTATTTTCCCAAGCGGTCTTGCCACTCCCATCGGCGGCGATGGCTTGCACATGTTTGCGCGGATAGCCGCCGCTGACGAACACCCGCTCGCCATCCGTGACCATCGTGGTCACGCACTCTGTCGTCGCCCCTTCAATTTCCCAGAACTTCTTGCCCGTCTGCGGATGAAAGCCGCTGGCCAGATCGCAGCCCGAGACGAGCAGTTGATCCTTGCCCGCGACTCGCAGCACGATGGGCGAAGCATAGTTGGCTTTCTCGGGCCGGAGCGTTTGCCAGACGATCTCCCCCTTCTCGCGCGAGAGAGCTGCCACCGCGCCACCGCTTTTGCTATCGGCCGTCACATAGACGAGCGAACCGAAGAGCGCCGGCGACGAGCCGAACCCTTGATGCGTGGCGAAGTCCGCAATTTTCGTCTGCCAGACTTTCTTGCCCTGTAAATCAAGGGCAGTGGTGACCATCGCTCCGTGGTTCAAAAAGTTGACATACAGCCGCTCCCCGTCGCAGGCCACCGTGGACGATGCCTGCGAAGTTTTTTTGTTTCCCTTCTTATCCATGCCACCGTTGTGGACGTCCGTCCGCCAACGAAGCTCGCCCGACTTTCGATCCAGGCAGATCACTGCCAGCAGTTCTTTATCTTCTTCCGCGGTCGTGATGAATACCCGTTCACCGACAACGGTCGCGGAGCTATGACCACGGCCGGGGATGGCCGTTTTCCAGATCACATTTTCCGTCTCGCTCCAGGTCACCGGCGGATCCTGATCAGCGGCGGCAATGCCGTTGCCATTTGGACCTCGCCACCAAGGCCAATCGTTGGCAGCAGGACGAAAGCCGGCGACGCGAGTTTCCGCCACATCGTCGGCGGCCTCGCACACGGAAAGAACGACGAACAAACTGAAAATCAGCAACAGGGGCTTCCAGCAAGACATGCATTCACCTGAAGTTGGAAAATGGTGGGCGGCGGAATATATGGAGGACCGGCAAGGCGTTTCAGCATAACCGGCGATCTGTCAGCAGGCCACGTGCGATCTGCCGTTGCGACAATCGGCTTCAATCCCTAGTATTCCGCGCAGTAGCCTGCGCCAGTGTTGCGCGCTCACTTTTCTCATTCACGAAACTCCGAATGTCGTCAGCGGCAAAGTTCCACATTTCCAGAAGAACCCTGCTCTGCGCAGTGCCCGGTCTGGCCCTTGCGAACCTGGTGGGCTGCGCGCCGTTCAAAGTCCCGGATGAACTACCCAGTCGCCTTCTGCCCCCGGCGCGAATGTCGGCCGATAGCGTGATTCTGGAAATCGGCCACGCTCAAGTGCCGGTCGCCGATCAGGCCGCGTATGACGAAATCTGGCAACAGGCCGACGAGCAATCGCTGCCCTTGGAACTGCGGCAGGAACTGGCTCGCAACGGCCTTCGCTGCGGCATTCTCGGCAAGCGATTGCCGGAGCGAATTCGCGAGCTGATGGCACAGAAGAGCGACGCGGTCAATCAACGCAGCGAAGACTTGAACGTCGGTGATATCGAAGTCGATCGCCAGACGCGCCGGCTGCAGTGCCGAGCCGGGCGGCGGGCGAAGATTCTCTGTTCCAAATCGTTTGACGAACTCTCGTTGCTGACGCGCGATGCGGGCGCGGTACGCGGTCGTCAACTGTATAAGGCGCAATGCTTGTTCGGCCTCAAACCTTATCCGCAAGGTGATGGTCGCGTGCGCATCGACTTGCTCCCCGAGGTCGAGCATGGCGAACTTAAGCAGCAATGGGTCGGCGGCGAAGGCACGCTGATGCAACGCATCGGTCGCGAAAAAATCACCTTCGAGGCCCTGCGCTTATCTCTCACCCTCGCGCCCGGGCAGATGCTCGTCGTTTCCGCCGGCGAACAGCCGAAAGGCCTGGGCGAACATTTCTTCATCGAATCGGTGGGCGGCACTCCCACCAGATCACTGCTGTTCGTCCGCCTGGCCCATACGCAGCACGACAATCTCTTCGCGCCGGAACTATCGGCTCTGCCGCTCGCTACGCCGGGTGAGTAGATTGGTCAATGGCGATGGCCGGCTGCTTTAGCGGGCAGATTTTGCTGGGCCTGCGAGAGCCTTAGTTTCCATCGCGACGGGCAACTGTTGGGCGGTCAATCGAACCATCTCCTGAATCACAGCGATTAGTGAGGAACGACGGTCTTCAGGGACTTGCGACAAGTCAACCGTGATCGCTCGGCCCGAGTCCAAGGCCAGGCGTACATGAGCGACCCTCGCCCCGGCGGATACGATCATGCCATCTTCGGCTTCCGCCGCTTGTCGGAACAACTGATCGGACGATGGGGTAATCATAGGGTGTCTCCCAGGGAACTCAGCCATTACTCAAATTCCCTAACACAATTTGTATTACCCGTCCAGGCTAAGGAAACTGTCCCGCTTTGACAAATTGATTTCAAACGATCCCGGAGGGATCAAAGCCATTAGCCCCCGGTTGAGCGCAGCGACACCGGGGGTTCCCGGAGCGTTTCCGCGCGCCGATCCCGAAGGGATCGCAGCAGCGCGGCGCTGCGATCCCTTCGGGATCGGCGCTTGAGTTCCCCGTCTTTCCCCGGGTATCGGCTTACGCCTCAACCCGGGGCTAAGAGCTGCGAACCCTTCGGGTTCAAAGCAGGCGCGAAATCCAGACAGTCTCCAAGAGCGGTGGCAAGCTTCAACATGATACTCTTGGAAGAATTCTTAGAGTCCGCCAATACCCAACTCTTCATAAGCTTCCGCCAGCGTCATCGCATCGATCTCGCGCAGTTGTTGACCAGCGCCGGCCAGCAGCGCGAGCTGCGCGATCTGGTCCACTTTGCGCGGAATGCCGCCGGCCAGTTCATGCAAAGCGGTGATCGCGTCGTCGGTGAAGATCGGTTGCTCGCTGCCGCTGTGATAGAGCCGCTGGGCGACGTGTTCGGCAGTTTCGCCTTCGCTCCAGGTGTTTAGGTCGATCCGCAATTCCACTTGTTCGAGCAAGCCGCGACCGAGCGCGCCAGCCGATTCGGTCGTGCAGCCGAGCAACAGCGTGAGTTGCGCTTGACAGGCAGTCGCGAGGTGCAACAGCCGTTCGAGTTGCAGTCGCACCGCGACGGTTGCCTGGTCGGCATTATCGAGTGCGATGATCGCGGCTGTTTGTTCGTAATGCAATTCAGCCAGCCGGTCGGAAATGAGTTCCCAGGCAACGGCCTGGTCGCCGTCACTTCCCGTCGGCAGTTGCCAGCCGCGGAGCAGTTGATTGAACAAGCTGCGCTCGTCGCACCCTTGACCGCCCACGAGCGCGGCGTTCAGACCGCGGCGGCGGGAGACTTCGCAGAACCGCCGCAGCACGGTGGTCTTGCCGGTGCCGGCTGGGCCAATCAACAGGCCGACGCGACCCCGCTGATCGACCAGATACTGTAAGCGGGCGAGCGCCTCGTCAAACATGGGACTCGCGCTGGCATTGGCCGGCGCGTGGTTGACTCCGCTGAAAGGTGAAGTTTGCAAGCCCCAGTGGGTGTGATACATGGCAGGTCTCCGGCGAACGACAACTCACCTTAACTCACTCAAAATCGGTAGAATCTGCACGCCGCCTTGATCGATTCGCTCGCTAGCACGAGGCAAGAATGTCGGAACGCTTTTTCATTGAACCACCGATTGTTGGTGATCGCGCTGTGCTAGTGGGCAGCGAGGTGCATCATCTGGCCGGCGTCATGCGGGCGAAGATCGGCGATGACATCATCCTGTTCGATGGCAGCGGCTGCGAATTTCTGGGCCGAATTGCGTTGTTGAAAAAGGATCGCTGCGATTTGACGGTCCTCAGCCGACAAGTGATCTCGCGCGAACCGGCCGTTGCTATCACTGCTGGCGTGGCCCTCCCCAAGGGTGAACGACAAAAATGGCTGGTTGAAAAATTGACGGAACTGGGCGTGACGCAACTTGTTCCCTTGTTGACGACCCGCGGCGTAGTCCAGCCCGGTGAACAGGCGGCGGCGAGATTGCGGCGGTCGGTGATCGAAGCTAGCAAGCAATGTGGCCGCAATCAACTGCTGGAGATTGCGGAGCCGATTAAAGCAGTCGATTGGTTCAAGCAAGTCCCCGAAGATGAACTGCGATTGCTCGCCGATCCCGCTGGTGCGCCTGTTTCCTCGATCACAGGTGGTAGGACTTTTCCCGCGCGAGTCTATTTCGCCATCGGTCCTGAAGGTGGCTTTACGAGCGAAGAAACGCTCGCCGCGCAGAACGCAACCTGGCAAGCAGTCTCCCTCGGCCGCAGCATCCTGCGCATCGAAACTGCCGCCATCGCCCTCGCCGCCTATTACGTTGGCCTCGCGTCGGTGAATGCGCACGGAGTAGACTAATCCTACTGCCTTTTCTTCCTTTCAAAATCGACGTCACGGATGATCACCGCAACCGCAGATCCCAGCATTGACGACCGCGAACACTTCTCCCTCGCCGCCGCGCGCCACATCGTCCGCGATCTGTTCGAGCATCGTCCCCTTATCTACTGGACCGATTTCCTCAGCACGATCTTCCTGGGCTTCATCGCCTTTGGACTCTGCCGCCGCTGGAATGAGATTGTGCCGCTCATCACCAACTACGAATTCTCGTGGTCGCTCTCGCTCACGATTCGCGCTCTGCTCTTCGGAACCTCCTGCCTCCTCTACTTCCGCGCCGTGAACTTC
The DNA here is from genome assembly GCA_043744755.1 of Anatilimnocola sp. Classification (GTDB taxonomy): domain Bacteria; phylum Planctomycetota; class Planctomycetia; order Pirellulales; family Pirellulaceae; genus Anatilimnocola. The sequence goes on along the minus strand of JAYTUF010000928.1, from coordinate 5,334 downwards.
ATTCACGAAGTCACGCATCTGCCGGCCCGCAAATTCTGGCTGTTTAACGCAACCTGGAACCTGCTCTGTGGGATACCGTTTCTCACGCCGTCGTTCACGCACGAAGGACACCTCGACCATCACCGCCGCCGCATCTTCGGCACGACGGCCGATGGCGAATACCTGGCGCTCGGCCGTCTCAGCCGGTGGTGGATCGCGGTCTATCTTTCACAAGCGTTCTGGGCGCCGCTCCTAGCCATCGTGCGATTCGGCCTGCTCACGCCCGCGTCGTGGCTCAGCCCGCGCATTCGCGATGGGGTGCAGCAGCGAATGTCGTCCCTCGTCATGGACCCCCGCTATATTCGCCCGCTCCCCAGCCCGCAAAAGCTGCGCTCCATCCGCGTGCAAGAAGGACTTTGCTTCGCCTGGATCGTGGGCGTGACCGTCGTCGGTCTGCGTCTCGGCTGGGAACGCTTGTTGCCCTTCTTAGCTCAGGCCTATCTCACCGGCGTCGTCATCATCGGGCTCAACTGCATCCGCACCATGGGCGCCCATCGCTTCCGCGGCGCTGGCCTCGAGAGTACGTTTGAAGAACAACTGCTCGACAGCGTGAACATCGACAGCCAAAAACCGTGGGACATCCTCCTCGCCCCGGTCGGTCTGCGCTACCACGCGACGCATCATCTGTTCCCGTCGATTCCCTATCACAACCTGCCCACCGCCCACCGCCGGCTGATGGCCGAACTCCCCGCCGATTCGATTTATCGGCGGACGAATGAAAGCTCTCTCATTGCCGCCATCGCAAAACTTTGGCGACGCGAAGGGGATTCCCCTCCCTCTCCTCAGTATCCCAAGGAGAGTGTGCTACGGAATGCGTTGTAGGATCGCGAGGCGCACATCGGGCGATTGTTCGTCGATGCGAAACGCCGCCTGGATCATTTGCGTCGCGATTTCTCGTTGTGCTTCATTTGCAAAAAGCCGCACAAGTGGTTGGCCCCGTTCGACGCGATCGCCCAGGCGGACGAGCATTTCCAACCCCGTCGAAAAATCGAGCTTGTCACTGAGCACCTTTCGGCCGCCCCCCAATTCGATGATGGCCAGACCCAGTTGCTCGGTGTCGATGTCAGATACATGGCCCGTGCGGTCGCTGACAACTTCTGAAGCGGGTGCGATGGGCCGGGGTTGATTGAGATCGCCACCCTGGGCCGCCACCATCTCGGCGAACTTATCGAGCGCCCGACCGCTAGTGATATGTCCTTGCAACCTTGTCGCGGCAGCTTCGCGAGTAGTTGCCTTTCCCGTAAGCAATAACAGTTCAATGCCCAGTTGCTCGGTGACTTCCCACAAATCAGTTGGCCCTTTGCCCTCCAGGCAGGCGATCGACTCATTCACTTCCAGCGCATTGCCACACATTTGGCCGAGCGGCTGATTCATGTCGGTGACGAGCGCGACGGTCTTTACGCCCATCCGCAGGCCCGTGTTAACGAGCGACGTAGCAAGCGCTCGGGCGTCGTCCGCGGATTTCATAAACGCGCCGCTGCCCCACTTCACATCGAGCACCAGGGCGTTCAAGCCTTCGGCCAACTTTTTGCTCATGATGCTGGCGGTGATCAGCGGGATGCTGGGCACCGTGGCGGTGACATCGCGGAGGGCATACAGCTTACGATCGGCGGGGGCCAATTCACGGCTCGCGCCCGTGATGACGCAGCCGACGCGCTCGACGACCGTGCGAATCTCATCCATTTCCAAATTGGTGCGATAGCCGGGAATCGCTTCGAGCTTATCGAGTGTGCCCCCCGTCGCGCCCAAGCCGCGGCCGGAAAGCATCGGCACCCGCAGGCCGCAGCAGGCGAGCAGCGGCGCGAGGATCAGCGAGGTCTTGTCTCCCACGCCGCCGGTGCTGTGCTTATCGACGACGGGCCGGCCATCAGCGGGCCAGGCGAGCACTTGCCCGCTAAGCAGCATTTCATCGGTGAGGGCCGCGGTTTCAGCGGTCGTCATGCCGCGCAGATAGATGGCCATTGCGAGCGCGGCCATCTGATAATCGGGGATCTGGTCGGTCGCAAAGCCGCCGATGAACTCTGCGATCTCCGAGCGAGAAAGTTCGTTCCCATCGCGCTTTTTGGCAATCGTGACGACCGGATTCATGGGGCAGAATGAAATCAGCCGCAACGCGCTAGCGTGCGGTTCGGTGGCTGGTACCCGTGCGGAACCGCAGGCTAGCGCCTGGCGGCTGATAAGACAACCGTAATTCTAAGGTGCGTCCACCCCCTGGGGAATAACTGCTGCCGGATCGACCTGCCCATACACGGGCAAGTGACGGTAATAAACTTCCAGAATCGCGGCCGACAGGGCGGTGCAGTATAGTCGGCCCCCCGCTGCGGCTCCATCGTCCTCGGCCAGGTGCCAACTCCCCTTGGCATGGCCCTTCTTCTCTTGTGAGTTCACCAACTGATTGCGGAGGCTGGTATGCCACTTGATCCATGCATCTCCACCAGAGTTTCGCAGGCTTTGCGTGGCGAAGTAGCGATAGTCTAAATCACCGGAGGACGGTCCCCATTGGACGAGTTGGTTCAGTCCTCGCGCAATCAGTGGATCATCTTTTTGCCAGCCTACGTACATCTTGCTGAGGACGCCGACCGCGATCGTCTTTTGCCGGCGCGAGGCAGCCACCGATTGGTATTGATTTAGGTCGTTGAGAGCAGCGGGGAGCAGTTGGTCGCCGTCAGCGGTGACTGCTAATTCAACCTGCATATACGCTAGGTGTCCGCTATAGAGCGCCATCCAGCGCCAGCCATCGTCCAGTGCCGCCGGCTCGCGCTGCAGTTGATCGAGGGCCAATTGCGAGGGGACCATCAAGCCTTTGTCGAACGAGTTTGCGTAGGCTTCGCACAGGACAAGGGTGGAAATCGCCTGGGCGTGGATGCCTTCGCCCCCTTGATTCAGGTCGCCATACTTCGCGCCGTCTTGGACCGTGACCTTGAGTTGCTGAGTAAGAAAATACAACCCGGCTTCGACTTGCTTTTTATACTTGCCCGTTTTGTGGGTCTGCCCCGCGCCCAAGTAAGGAAGCAGCGCGAGCGCCGTTGCGCCGGTGCGACACTCGGCCAGCGTGCCCGCGTGCGTACAGTTTTCGTCGCACCCTTTTGCCTGGTGAGCGAAACTCCAGCCACCATCAGGCTGCTGATGGAGCGTCAACCACTCGAGAGCCGCCGCCACGGCAGCTGCCGTGGCGTCTGGGCCGGTGCTGGTGACCACTCGCATCCTTGCAGGGGCTTGACGGGGTGCCTGTTCCCAGTACCTACCCCCAGGCGGGTCGAATGGATTTCGCGGTGTCGGCTGAGTCACTCCCCAGTCGCAAATGAAGTTGGGAAAGTCGATGGTGAGCGTGGAGTCAGACACGGTTTCCAAGGGCGACCGATAAGGCGAAGACGTCATCAGTTCGGGCATTCCAAGAGACTCGCTCAATTCCTGGTCAATGATCGCATCGATTCTTGCATCGAACCGAGCTTCATCGAACGCTTTTACTTCTGGCATGTCCGTCTTAACAACTGACAATGAATTGCTCAGCGCGTAGACCGTCAGCAGCGCCAGGAGGGCACCCCCGCTCATAAACCAGAGCGGCCATCGACGAGTCGAAGCAGGAGCTGGTTTGCTATCCATACAAGCCGCTGTCTTATCAGCCGCCAGGCGCTAGCCTGCGGTTCCGAACGAGTACCAGCCACGAACCGCACGCTAGCGCGTGGCGGCTGATTTCATCGCTTCTGGCGCTACTCTTAGCCAGTGCCACCCGGCAACGAAGTCGTGCGAAAAAGCACCAGGGTCAAACTTGATTCGCGCTGGCGGCAGCAACTTATTCCCCGGCGAGCTAAACCCCAGGTTCGCCGCCCATGGGCACGCGGCCGCGGCGATCAGCCAGCCGACCGAGCCGGCTGTCGAGCGCCAACAGCAGGGCTTCCTCCGCGGCATCCAGGGCCGCTTCGACCGTAGCGGCGTTCTTAGTGACCGCAATCGGATCGAGACCAGCCAGCCTGGCTTCCAGCGTACACTGTTTATCGGCCTTGCCCTCTTTATGGCTGTTCAGATCCGAAAGATAGACCTCAAGTCTCATTAGTTGCGGCTCAAATCGGCTGAAAGAGCCTTCCATCTCACTCTTTACCCAGTCCCGCAAGGCCGCCGTCCCGGCCACATGATTGTCCGTATTCACTTGCACGAGCATGATGCTGCGCCTCCTGAAAAAAGGGGTATTCCATTTTCCCCTTTGACGGTGCAGAAAACGTGCCGCTCATAAGGAAACCCGCCGCGTGAGCGAGGAATTGCAGCGATGGGATGGATAAGCAGGCTGATGTCGCTGGGGAGGCGAATTCGCTCGCGACGTTTTTTTGTGCTGTCGCACGGTTGGTGGATCGGCGTCAACTCGCGGGACTCCCTGGCTGACGCGGTGGGCTACTTTTCAGCGCCTGCGGTACTGCATCACCAGGTAGGCCGACGCGTTGGCAAGGGAATGTTGCGCAAGCGTGAAGAGTTGCCAAAAACGGCCAACTACTACTTTACAATACTACTGTACATTTGTATAATATCTTCAGCAGTTACATCTGTGTTGCTGCACACTAGTTGTCGATGTTATCAGGAGAACTGTCATGAGTGCGGTAGAAATTGGTGGAATTGGCGGAAGTGGCGAGCGGAGTGCGCTGGATCTTGAAGCGGTTGTCGAGTCAGTAGTTGAACAAGCGGCGGGCGGGGAAGTGCGAACAGAACGAGTTGAAAAACTCCCGGAGTTTTTCAACGGCCAGGGGTCGTATTCCTCGGGAATGAGCGAGGATCGCGGTGAAAAACCCGGTCCCTTGTTCACCGAACAGGATGGAATTCAGAAGCGGAATGCGAGCGCGCGCCGCGGACTTCCGGCCGCACTCTCCCCGGCAGCCAGGAGTGCCGAGCAGGAAACGGGCTTGATCTTGCCGGCGCCGGCGCCTCTCGGCAAAGTGGGGCGGCCAACGGTCCTGACGCCGGAGCTGGTGGAGAAACTGTGCATGCTCCTTTCCGTGGGCTTCTCGCGCAGCCAGGCCGCCGCCTACTTCGGGATCGACAAGAGCACCATTGCTCACGCGGCCGCGCGGGACGCGGACCTGGGGCGTGTACTGCGGCGGGCGGAAGAACTCAATACATTCCAATCCGAGCGGACGCTGATTGCCGCGGCGCAGAAAAACTGGCGGGCAGCGGCCTGGTACTTGACGTTCAAAGCCAAGCACCCGGCGCCCCTGAGTGAAGAGGAAAAAGAAGAGCGGCATCAAGCGCAGTTGGCAGATAACCGGCGGTCTGCCGAAGCCATGAACGCGTATATGAACCACGCGACAG
>JAYTUF010000927.1:0-12975 GCA_043744755.1 Anatilimnocola sp. | reverse complement strand
TCCTTGAGGTGGGCCAGGCCCGCATCGCCGACCTGCGTGAAGTGCAGGCCGAGACTCGTGAGGTTCTTGCAGTCCTTGAAGTGGGCCAGCCCCGCATCGCTCACCTGGGTCACTGCCAAATCGAGAATCGTGAGGTTCTTGCAATCCTTGAAGTTGGCCAGCCCCGCATTGGTGACATTCAAGTTATTGTTCAAATCAACGGCCGTGATTTCAAACGCCCCCTGAGGCAGGTCGCCAACAACCCTGATTGCGCGTTCCTTACCGTTCTCCGCGATAATGATGTTGCCGCCGATAGACAGCACGTACTCGGCGGCCTTGCGGTCGGGGTCGCCTTGCGCCACCGGAGCGACCTCGCGAATGATGCGCACAACCTCCCGGCCGTTCTTCGTGACGGTGACCAGTTCCTGGCGGACCAGCTTGCCATCCTTGCTGGCGAGCACCTTGTATTGACCGGGCTTCAGGCGGATTTCCTTGGCCCCCGTCCCGGTAATGACCATCTCCTCGCCATCGATGCTCACGCTGATGCTGGGATCGTCCACTTCCACGACCAGCGTTCCTTCGGGCGAGAAGAGTCGCACCACCGTTCCGCGGAAGTCGGTCACGCCGGCCGCTTCGGTCAGGCTCAGCCCGATCAGCATGGCAATCAGCAAGGTCGCAGCCGTCGCGAGCCAACGATAACTGCCCGCCGGCGATTCAGCGCGCTTCACGGTTGGCTTGAGCGTTTCTTCGACAACGGGCTTCAGCGGCGCGATGTTCGGCGACGAAACCTCGGCGCGACCTTGACTCAGCAGGTTCGCCACTTCTTGCGCGGAAGCACAGCGATCAGCCGGTTGCTTGGCATGCAGCCGAGCGATGAGCGTGCTCAGCCACTGCGGCACTTCGGGGATGATCTCTTGAATGGGCCGCGGCTCGTCGTCGGCCACGCGTTTGAGCACTGCCAGCGTCGTGGACGCCCGGAACGGCGGCCGGCCGCTGCACATCACATACAGCACACTTCCCAGGCTGAACAAGTCGGAACGTGGATCGACGACATCGCCACGGGCTTGTTCGGGAGACATGTACAGCGGCGTGCCGGCAATCACGCCGGTCTGCGTCAGGCTCGCATCGTCGCTAGCGCGGGCCAGTCCGAAGTCGGTGATCTTCACTTGATCGCGACCCCGTTCCAGCAGAATATTTCCCGGCTTGATGTCACGATGAATCAGTCCCATCGCATGGGCCGCTTCCAATCCGCTGGCGATCTGCTGGCCGATCCGCACCACTTCCGGCACATCGAGCGGGCCGGAATGATCGAGCTTTTGTTGCAGCGTGGGGCCGGCGATGTATTCCATCACCAGGAACGGAATCGGCTGATCTTCGACTGCATAGATACTGATGACATTCTCGTGCCGAATGGCTGCCGCCGCCCGAGCTTCGCGGAGAAACCGCTTACGAGCCGGCGATGTGAGCGCCAGCTCGGGGGCCATCACTTTGATCGCCACCACGCGGTGCAAGGTCTCATCAAAGGCCTTCAGCACAATGCCGCAGCCGCCGCGGCCGATGACTTCGCGAATTTCATAATGCCCCAGCCGGCCGAGCGAACCAGGGGCCGTCGAAGGCAGCAGAAATGCGAGATTGATTTCGTCAGCCGCATCGTGGGCCTCAGCGCTGGTCTCGGCGGGATTGGCTTGGAAGGGAATGCTGCCGGCCACTTGTTGCAGCGCCGGCACCTGCAGAAATTCGCCGGAGCGCTCGTGGGCGGCGATCAGACCGGCGACTTGCTTCTGCATAGCGGCACTTCCCTGACAGGCTTGCTGCAGGTAAGCGGCCCGTTTCGCTGGGTCCGCAATTTCCAAGGCCGCGAGAAAAATCTGCTGCTCGTTCATATTGCACCCGTTTCGCGAACATGCGCACTTGAATTGGCTTCTAAGATACAGTGCGGAATCCAGCGCCAAATCTGGCCAACTATTTTTGGAAATCCCTGATTTCAGGAATTCTGACCGTCGCCAACGTTCACTTCCATCTCCCGCCGGAGCCACGCCCGGGCATAGGTCCACTGCCGCCCCACAGTCCGCGGCGAAACATCCAGCGCCTCAGCTGCCTGCGGCAGCGTCAGCCCCGCGAAGTAAAGAAGCTGCACCAACTGGGCCAGATTTGGCTCGACTGCGGCCAGCTTCTCCAAGGCCGCATCGAGGGCCAGCAGGTCTTCACGCGGTTCGGGCAACTGCGCAGCGACGTCGTCGTCCCAAACTTGGCGCACCAAACCGCCGCCGTGCTTCAGGCTTTGCTTCCGACGAGCATTGTCGATTAGAATCCGCCGGATCGCCACCGCCGCTGCACCAAAGAAATGACCGCGCCCATTCCACGGCATGGAATCAGCGCCTCCGACCAGCCGCAGATAGGCTTCATGCACGAGGGCGGTCGGCTGCAGGGTTTGTCCCGGTTGTTCGCTCGCCAACTGGGCCGCGGCCAACTGACGCAGCTCGTCATACACGAGCGGCAGCAGCTCGTTCGCAGCCGCCGCATCGCCCGCTTCGATCTGGGCCAGAATGCGAGTCACATCGGACATAAAGGAACGCAGTGGGCAGTAGCAATGGGAAATGAAGGATAAGAAGGGGCGGCCCCTCTGGGTCACTGATTTTGGCGATCGATAACGCTCGTCCGATCCTAGTTGCGAGGCGCGACTTCAATGAGTTGACTTGCTCGGCGCAGGGGACGTTAATTCGATGACGATCCGGAAACCGATGTAGGGACTCGTGGCGGTGAGATCCTCGGATTCCAGCTTGGCCTGCTTATCCTTGTCGCGCAAATCGCGATAGAGCAGCGGCTCCTTTTTGAAATACTGCCGGCCGCGGAGTTGTGCCGAGGAAAAGGCTCCGTCGCTGGCGTCGCGCGTCCATTCCGCACCGTTGCCCGCCATATGCCGGCAGCCGAAGGGACTGATGTCATCATTGGCCTCGTTGATTGGGAGCGTGCCCTCGCGATTGATGGCGATCGCGTCACCAGGAGTCGTGGATTTCTTCCACTCTTCTAAGAATGGCCCCTGCCGTTGGGCGGCATCGGGCAGATACAAGCCAGCGGCAGTATCCCATTGCTGGCAGGTGGGCAGTGCTCCGCCCAGCCATTTGGAAAACTCTTGAGCCTGCCTGTGATTCACTTTCATCACTGGATGGAGGGGATATTTTGTTGCCGGCATGTCTTCGGCGCCTTTCGCCGCGCCCTGCTTCAACCAGGCATCGGGCCAATCCTCCGCCTCATCTTCATTTTCTTTCTTTTCATTTTTGGCCTGCCGGGGACGGGCGCTGACAAATTGCTTGTCGAAGACCGCGAATAGTTCGTTCCAGACTTTATTGGCAAGCATGTAAAAACTGGGCAGCTTCAGCTCGCTGTTATAGGGAATCAGCACCAATTCGCAGGGCGTGCCGCTGGGCAGCAATGCGCTAGCCGGCAGTTTCCGCACAATGCGATCCCAATAATTGGCACCCTCCTCGGCCACTCGCTGGCGCTGGGCGCCGGGCGCCGGCTCGCAACCGGGCGGCAAGGTCATGCTCGGCGGAACGATCGTGAGTTGAATCGCGCGCTCGGCGGTTCCCGTGCCGTCTTCCACGCGCAAATTCACTTCACTGTTCAGGCCCTCTGGGGCCTGGGGCATGTTCAAATCAGCAGACAGGGTGACTCGCCAGATTTGGGCGTTTTCCGCCTGTTCTTGCGGCGCTAGCTCAAAGCGGACACCTTCGGGAAAACCAGTGAACTCCGGCTGGACCTGACTGGGATCGCGCGCCCCCACGACGTGAATCTCGAATGATTCTTGTTCGCCCGCGCGAATCGAAATGGCCGAAGGGGCAGTCACGTCCATTTCCAAGGTCGGCCAGCGCAACCAGCCTTGCCGCCGCCCAATTCCTACCGTGACAGCAGTCGTCACCGCGCCCATTGTTAGCAGCATTAATGCCCGCCGCCGCGTCAACCACGATTTGCGTTTTTGGGAAGGCCCGAGAATCGCCAAATCCAAGGCTTTGACGAACTGCGTGCAGGTCCTGTAGCGGTCCTCAAGTTTCTTGGCGAGGGCCTTTTGTAAGACTTTCCGTTCCTCCGACGGCATCAACTTGAGGTTGGGTATGGAGCTCAGGTGGCTCTGTTTGACTTCGTCCTGGCTGCCCGCTTCAAACAAGGGCCGCCCGCTGCGCAGCTCCACATAGGTCGCAGCCAGGCTGTATTGATCGCTCTCGGGTCCCACTTTCTGCTGCCAGACTTCCGGGCCCATATATAAGGGCGTACCGGTCATGGTGGCCCGCAGGTCGGAACCGGCCTTCATCACGAGCCGCGCTAAGCCGAAGTCCGCCAGCCGCGCGTGGCCCTTGGCAAGCAGGATGTTGGCCGGCTTCACGTCGCGATGCAAAACCTGGTTGCTGTGCAGAAAATCCAGGGCTTCGGCCGCCTCGTGCATGTAGCTCAGCAACTCCTCGGCAGGAATGCCGGACAACCCTTGTCGCTGGCACTCTTCCAGCCGCTGCAGGAGAGTTTTTTCCGCCAGATCCATGACGATATGCAACTGATCGCCGGACAACCAATAGGCTTGCACCTGCAATAGAAAGGGATGGCGCAACCGCTTCATCAACTCCAGAGCCCGCAACTCCATTTGCGTTAACTGGTCGCCGGCGGTGCGATGAATCATCTTGACCGCCACTTCGACACCGCCGGGCGCTTCCGCTCGCCAGACCTCGCCGAACATGCCGCGGCCGATGCACTCATGCAGTTTGTAGCCCTCGCCAACCGGCATCACGGTGCGCGGCACAACACGTTCAGCAGGTTCAGTGGTTGACGCTAAATCCCCCGCCGGCATCGTGCCCCGCGACCAGATCGGCGTCGGAGTCGCTTTGAGCGTTCCTATTGAATTGGGAGTCGGAGTTTGGTCGTCGCTCGCGGACAGGGTACCGCTACGCGAGGATGGATTTGGCTTCCCTTTCGACCCGGAGGCCAGAGCCAGCAAAGCGTCGTACTGTTTGGGGAATCGCGGGCGATAAGCTTCAATTCGGAGCGGTTCACCTTGGAGGCGGCGGATACGATACTCCGCACCGATCAATTCCACGGGCAACTCGGCTGCCGCTCCCAATTCCGGAAAGTCCGCCAGGTAGTTTTCCAATAGCACCTGCTCGCCGCGCTTGCGGCGTTGCTCCAGGTCCAGCGGAATCAGCTCATGCAAAATGGACCGACGAAGCGGATCGTCGCAGGGCGGCAAAAAGGTGGCGAGCAAAACCTCACCGCTTTCGTGCAGACAACCTTGCCATGCTTCCGCAAATTCCGCCGTAATCTGCTGGATTTGGTTCCGCATTTCCTGGGAGATATTTTCGTGTTGAGACGGATCAGGCATCGCGATTCAATCAGAAACCTGGCGGACATTAGCTGCGAGAAGTGATGCACCCCGGACTGTGCTCTTCGTTACAATGAATCATACCAGTCCCTCTTATCTCGCGGAATTCATTCCATGCCTAAAAATCATGTTCTCCGTTTCCGTGCGACCCGGCCAGCTTCGGCGAAATTCGTGGCCCTTGTTTTATGCATCGCTGGGTGCATCCTCGGAAGTGCGCGCACGGGGCTTGCCGCTGAAGAAGGAGAGCCGCTGCTGCGGTTGGAAGCCGGCGGGCCGACGGGATATGTCACCGCACTGGCTTTCAGTCCCGACGCGCAGGCCCTGTATGCCGGAAGCTGGGATAAGACGGTTCGCGTTTGGAAATGGAAGGTCGAAAAGAGTGAATATCAACTCGATCCCGTCGCCTGGCGGGTGCCGATTGGCCCGGGGCTGGACGGGGCGATCAATGCCATTGCCGTCTCGGCTGACGGGAACTGGCTGGCAGCGGCGGGGCGACCGGTCATTCGTGGAGCGGCCGACTTTCGCAATCCCGGGCGCGTGCTGCCGACACTGGGCGGCATGACGGACGACATGCGCCAGGATGAAGGAACGATTTATGTCTTTGATACGCGCACTCGTGTTACACGAAGCTTGCGGGGACACCGCGGCGAAGTCCGTTCCCTTAGCTTCGCACCGAGTGACCCCGAACGTCCGCTACTGCTGTCGGCAGCTCGCGAATGGAATGAACGCGCCGGCAAGTTTGCAGGATCCGTGCGCCTGTGGGATGTCGTGGCGGAGCAACCCTATGTGACCGGCCGCGTGCTACCCGAACCGCGGCATGAAACCTGGCCCAAGCTGGCGGTGCGCAGGACCGGCGCCGGTGTCAAAGCACTCGAAGTTGCCATCGCTTGGGGTGACGGGATCTTTCGCGTCTGGAATGTCACCGCAACCACCGTGGCCGAAGCCGTGGGGCAGGGGCAATATCAAGATACCGTGGTACTTGAAGAGCCGAGTGGGCAATTCATCACGGGCGCTCTGGGTGACAATGGAACAACTCGGCTGCGGTACTGGAATCGCGCTTCCAATGGCGGACTCTCAATTGATGCTGCTCGAAGCGGCGAACTGGGGAGATCTCAGGACGCGGTCAACGCCCCTCGCGCGCTAGCTCTGGCGTCTGCAGGAGCGGGTGCTAAGGCTGACCTGCTCGTTTCAGTCATCCATCGGCATTTTGTAGGGGCGGCAAAAGACGATCAGTACGAGCTCTGGCTGACAAAAACGCCCATTCGCGGAGCCGATATTCGGCCCCTACGGCTCTGGAGTGCTGGCCCTCCGCCGCGCCGGTTGCCTGTGATTGCCGCAGTACCTGGCGGAAAACACCTGGCCGTCAGCAATGGCATGGAGATCAATGTCTACGCCATCGCCGATCTGCTGGCGGGACGAGTCCAGCCGCAGTTGCTGCGTAGCGCCGGTTCTTCGATCGGAAGTGTCGCGTTTCTGAAAAAGGAAGGGGCACCGCTAGGTTTGGGCTTCAGCGAGCGGCGCGGAACGATGCCTGGCAATCCCATTCAATTTGGACCCGGCGATTTCGTCTTCGACTTCGAGAAGGCTGCATTAACCGATTACACCGACGATGCTGACTGGAAATTTGCAGCGCCACCAGCGGGCGATTGGCGTATCGATTTTCAAAAGGCCGCTGTCGGAAATGCCGGAGCAAGACAGCGACTGCAACTGACGGAGAAAGGTATGAAGCGTGGCACGATCGAGCTGCCGGCCGGTCACGAACTGACGGACTACGCACTGGCCGCCAATCGGCAGCCGCCGATACTGGCGCTGGCCTCGCATCACGATGGGCTGCCGTCCCTGAATTTGTATAATGCTGTCACCGGCCAGCAGGTCCGCCAGCTCTCTTCGCACTCGGGCCTGGTTCGCTCGCTCGCCTTTTCCGCCGATGGCCAATTGCTGGCGTCGGCAGCCGATGATCAAACCGTTTGCATCTGGCGCTTGGCCGATCTGGATAAGATCGTCGGCCAGCGGGGACTTGCCGCCGGCATCGCGGTGCGGCAAACACCCGGCGGCTTAGTGATCGAGGTTGACGAAGTCACGGCTCCGAACGCTGCCTTGAAGGACGGCGACCTGTTGATTGGTCGAGTCATCGGCGGTCAACTCCGGCCTTGGGCCACGCCGCGCGATTTCTACGATACCTTGTGGAACGCGACGCCTGGTGAAACGATTCAAGTCCGCCGCTCGCGGGCGGGAAGCGGCGTCGCAACAGCCCCAATCATGGTTGCTCAGGGTGCTGACGAGCGCAAGCCGCTCTTGTTGCTGTTTGTAACCCGGGCGCTCGCGGCTAAGGATCGCGGCTGGATTGGCTGGAGCCCGCTGGGCCCTTATCAGGCCAACGGCGAAGACGTGGAGCGGCATCTCGGCTGGCATTTCAATACCGGTCGTCCTCAGTCCCCGGTCGCCTTCGCCGGCGCCGAACAGTACCGCGAGAAGTATTTTCGCAAGGGCCTGCTAGATTCTTTGATGAAGACTGGCTTGCCCCCCAAAGATCCCGCTGAGCCTGTGAAGATTCAACGACCCGATCTGGATCTGATTGTGGACGGCAAGGACCCGCTACCCCTGGCCGCGGGCTTAGACGGCCTCGTGCGTTATCCACCATCCAAGGCCAGTCTGATTGTTTCCGACTTGTCGGCGGCAAACATTGACCGAGTTGAATTGCAAGTTGACGACCAACCCGTGACATTGCTGGCCAGACAAGATGCCGGCGGAACATGGTCCGCGGCGCTGGATTTGGCTGCCTGGAAACCCGGTGAGCATGTTCTTAAGGCAACCCTATATACTCGCGAAGCCACGCCTCAAGCGTTTACCGAAGAGCGTCGCCTGCGCTATCAGCGGCCAAAGCCTCAATTGATCCTGAAGGGGGCCCAGCCAATGGGCGCCGAGGCTGTGGATCAACCGACCTATGCGTTTGCTGCCAGTGTGATCCCGGAGACTCAAGGTGAAACGGTGGATGTTGTCCTGCGTCGTCGCAGCGGCGGCAAGTTCGTGGAAGTGAAGCGGTGGAATGATATTCGCGAGTTGGAAATCAACGAGAGCCTCACTTTGGAAGAGGGTGGGAACGTCATTGAACTGATCGCCCGCAATCACAACGCACTCAAAGGATTTGAGGCCATTGAAGAGGTGCGGCAGCAGCGGACGGTGAATTTCAACAAAATGATCCCGCTCGTCATCGCCTCTCCTGCATTTAAGCAAGAGGGTGAACCGGAACAGGCACTGGCACTGGAAGGTCGCCTGATGGTAGTTACGGATGACAAGATCCGGCTCAGCGGCGAAACCAACGAAGGGGGAGGATTATTGGCCGCGGTGTCGAGCCTGGGTGGTCCCCCGGCTGAAGTCAACACGATTCCCGCAGTTGCCGGCAAGCCGTCCAAATTCACGACCGGCGACATCCCCCTCAAGCCGGGAATTCAGACGATTCAACTCACTCGCAAAGTGGCGGGCAGCCCGCCCCTGGAATTTGGCTTCCAGTTCGAATTTCGTCCACCACTGCCGACGTTGGTCATCGAGAGTCCAAAAACGGACGTCGTTCTCGTCGAAGGGCGCGATGCCCCGCTGCTGCAGCTTTCGGCCAGGCTGCCGGCGCCCCGGCAACGATATCCCTTTGCAGTCAGCATCTTCGTAAATGGCAAGCCAGCGACGGTTGCGCCGACCATCGATCTTGAGGCGGGAACCGTGACGGCCAAGATTCCCCTGGAGCTAGGGCAAAATAAGGTGGCGCTGAAGGTGTCCAATGAGTGGAGTCCAACCCAGATTCAGTCCGTCGCTAGAGTGGACTTTTTGACTTTGCCGGCCGTGACCAGATTCGGAGAGCTGGGAGCCGCGCAAGCTCCCGTCATCGATGTCGTGGTGTTTGGCAAGTCAGCACTTCCCGTCACCCAAATCGAAGCTGCGGGAATCAAGTTGCCCAAGAGCGCCATTCGCTACGACCAGACAACTGGGGAATGGCAAGCAACAATCCGCGACGTAGCACTAAAGACGGAAGCCTCCGAACTCGCGGTCCTGGCCTGGAATGAGCATGGAAAATCGCTGGCACCGGCCATTCTAAAACTGCCCGCCTGGCGGCAGCCCGCTCCCCCGCCGCTTGTGGAATTGGCCCGCGGGACGAATGTGACGAAGGCGAGTTACGAACTCCACTTTACGGTTCGATCAAAAACACCGCTCCGGTCGGTGAATCTGCAGCATGACAGAGATCCCGTCTATTACGCCCCCAAGCTGAACGATCTCAAGCCGTCACCGGATGGCTGGTATTCATTTGAAGCCACGGTTCCCGTCACTTTGAAACCCGGAAATAATCGCTTTGAAGTTCTCGCCGCCAACGAAAGCGGATCTCAGTTCGACCAGTCCGTGGTCAATTACATTGATCCTCCGGCGCGGATTGTCATCGATCGGTTGGAAACAGCCGACCTGCCGTCCCCTCAACGATTGAAAGTGGTAACAAAAAGCGGACGCTTCCAAGCGGATCCAGCCGCCCCGACCGGGAAGGTGATGGTTTATGGCCATGTCGAATGGTCAAAAACGGCGGACGACGCACTCGTGCGCCGGCTGCAGCAAGTGCAGGTCTGGGTCAATGGCTTTCAACAAGCGCCAGTTGTCCTCGCCCCGCCGGGCAAGGAATTGACCAGCGAGTTCGCGGCCTTCGTGGTACTCAATCAAGAACGCGACAATCAGATTCAATTTGCGCTGCCTGAGTTGACAGCCGATCTATCGACCGCTCTCGACATTTTTGTTGATTGCGATAAACCGATCCGCGAGCAGCGACTCCACTTGCTCGTCATTAGCGTCGGCGCGCCAATGGGGAGTGAAGCCGAACTTGAGAAGGAAGTCATGACGGCAATGAAGGCCCGGCGTTCCGGGCGTGAGTTCCGAACCGCCGCCTTCGATCGGATTGCCATCTATGGTCCGCTGGTCGGCTCCGACATCGCGCCCCAACAAGTACGTCACCAGTTGGCTTATATCAAGGACAAGATCGACGATCTCTATCGGGCCAACCGCACGAGCGTGCGCCCGGCCAACGATGTCATCATGATCTATCTGCAGGGGGGCCAACTGGTTCACATCGACAAGGACTTCTTTGTGACGACCAGGCCGCCGACGGATCCTCGCACCGCTCGGGCATTGCTGGAAAAGGATCCAGGGATTTTTCTCGACGTCGCCGTGAAGAGCCGGACGCTAGCCAATTTTCTGACCCACACGACCGGTGCTCATCTCTTGCTCCTGGATGTCTCCGGCAGCCTCGAAACCGACGCGGCTTCGAAATGGCCCGAGCACTCGCGAGCGGCAATGTTGCGTTACACCTGGCTCAAGGATTCCGCGGTGCCTCCCAAGGCGAAGCTGCTAGCGGCCCTGCCCGAGGCAATTCAGACCACGGGTAAACTCCAGCAACTTGACGCGCGGATCGAGAATATTCACTCGCGCTTAGCCGCGGAGTATCCGCAATCCATCGCTTATAACCGCCGCGTGCCCGAGATTCTGCAAAGCTTGCTACTCGGGGAGATTTCTATCAAGGAGCCGCAGATGCCATGATCGGGGGAAGTAGCTGTGCCCGCGGCAATCGCTATTTTCGGAACATTCGATAAACCCGGCCCAATCCTCACGCCGATTCCCTACTGATGAGGGTGGAATGTCGGCGGGCGAATTCCCCAGCGACGACAACGGATTGGGAAGTTTTTCATGGATTGCTGCTGCAAAACTCTGTCAACTATCCTGTTGCTTGCACTCCTAGGAGCGGCGTTTCCGGCCGCAACGGGCGCAGCGGAAGTGCAGGCTCCCGTCTGTTGCGCTCCAGCTCCCCCCAATATCAACTGCCCCAAAGGGGCGGGGGGCGCAGAACAGGCATTGACCGGCGATCCTGACGCCAGCGGAGAGCAATTTGATCTGGGAGAGAGCGCCCCGGCTCAATCCGGCTCCGATTTCGCCATTAACTCCGCTCCCAACATGATTGGCAACTTGCTGAGCAACAGCGACTATGTTTTTTTTCAGCAGCAAAACCAAGGAATTCCACCAGGCAAGGATGTCTATTCAACCATTGCCATCGCGGGCGGTGATCGGCGGTTCAAGATTTCCGAAAACATGTCTCCCCAACCCCGCGACCGCGTTTACTATGCGTTCAACGGGTTTCAGCAGGCAGCCCGCACCGTTGATGGCCGCGTGCTCGACGTCAACCGGCACACGCTGGGCGGCGAAAAGACCTTTTGGGACAGAACCGCTTCGATTGAATTCCGGATGCCAATCCTGCAGGGCTTGAGTGCTCTGCAGTCGCTGGATAGAAATCTCCAAAATGATGACGGCGTTGAGTTTGGCAATTCGACCATCATTCCAAAATTCATCATCGGCGACGGACCCGATCATGTCTTCTCGGCTGGCCTGGGAATAAACTTGCCCACGGCCCGCAACGCCAGCATTCGAGGTCCAGGGAATTTCTCGCAGCCCTTCCTGAACATCCAAAATCAGGCGGTCCACCTTTCTCCCTTCCTGGGATTGCTTTGGGTGCCGAGCGAAAACACCTATGTGATGAGCTACATCCAGGCCGATTTCGCCACGAACGGCAACACGGTTACGGACGGCGGCGGCAATCGGTTGGGCAGTCTTCACGATCAGAATCTTCTCCATTTCGACGTCACCGTCGGCCACTTTCTCTATCGTGACGTTAGCACCCGACTCACGGGAATCGCCGCGCAAATGGAACTGCATTACACCACGACCATGCAGGACGCGGAGACTTTGGACGCGGCGCAAGGCATGCTGGGCAACCCCTTTAACCGCCTCGACTTGCTCATTCTCACCGCTGGTATCAATTTCGAGTTCTGGAACACTTCCTGGCTTACCATCGGCTGTGCGGTGCCTATCCGGGGAACGGAGGATCCGGTCACTGGGCAGAATCCAGAGCACCCGTTTGACGCGGAGATTCAAGTCCTCTTCAATCGCTATTTCTAGCTCCCGGCGCTCGTCTGTGCCGACGGCGTGGACATTGCCGATATTCCGCAATCGGAAATGCTTAACGGGCGCAATCCTCGTCTGAAATGCTGCTACGCGAATTTTCCGTTAGCGCGGCGCATCCCGAGCGACGATGGAAATAAAGGCATCGCAGAATGTACCGAGTCAACGGCTAGCCGGTGGAGCGCACGGATGGCGCTCCCGCTCGCTGGTGACGGAGGTGCCGCAGGCTTGACCTGTTTACTCGCGGCGAAAATGGATATGGAGATCCAAGATGGAATCTTGCTTTAGACAATTGCGCTGGATCTACCTTCTCTCGGCGGTAACGGCGCTCGCATCCCTTCCCACGGTTGCTCAAGCGCAACCACAAAGCTGGCCGTGCCAATGCGTGCCGCGCTGGCTCTTCGGCGGCGGCTGCGCGAATTGCTGTGATCCCTGTCAGAATCCAATGGCCGAACCTGCAATGGCCGACGGCCTTGCAGCAAATGACCCGGCCAACGTCGGGAACGAGAACTTTAACCTAGGCGAAGGAGCACCCGCCCAAGCGGGATCCTCCTTCGCCGTGCTGGACAACCCCGGCGGATACATCGATTCGGCCATCGTCCGCAACACATTTCGCTTGCGGTTCGACTCGGCTTTCAACAACCCGGTGCCCG
>JAYTUF010000926.1:0-3295 GCA_043744755.1 Anatilimnocola sp. | reverse complement strand
ACCGTTCGCGAGGATGAACAAACGGGTCGTCCCGCCAAACAAACGGGTCGGCCGGCCAGTCGCGACCGGGTTTTGCAGCAGGCGGCGGCCGTTGATGCGGGGAGCGCGGGGCTGCCGGTCGGCGTGCAGGTGATTGCTCCGCCGTGGCGGGAAGATGTGGTTTTGGCGGTGATGGCCGCTGTGGAGCGAACATTTCCCCGGCCCGTTTGTCCCTTTTGATTGCCCGGTTAAACGGACAAGGCGGGGCTGTCAACCGGGGTAGGCCAGATTTTGGCAAAATTTCTGCCAATGACGCTGGCATTGAATCCGCTGGTAGGTGTATAACTGCGAGCGGCCAATTGGTCGACGAAGCTGTAGCGTTTGGTTCTGTAGAACGGTCCGCTGCTCCGATCGCCTGTTCCGTTTGGCGGACCACGAAGCGGTCCCTTTCGTAGGCCCTGAAAGTGTACAAGGGCCGGAAGTTTTTTGTCAGGAGTCGAGCGGTGGCAATGAAGTTGTATGTCGGAAACCTGAGTTACGGCGTGACGAACGAGAAGCTCGAAGAGCTGTTCTCGGTCTACGGCCAAGTACGCAGCGCCCAGGTGATTCAGGATCGCGACACGGGTCGCAGCAAGGGTTTCGGCTTTGTCGAAATGGCTGACGACAACGCTGCCCGTGAGGCCATCAAGGGCCTGCATGAACAGCAAAACGATGGTCGCCCGTTGACCGTCAACGAAGCTCGTCCCCGCGAAGATCGCGGCGGCGGCGGTGGTGGTTACGGCGGCGGTGGTGGCGGCGGCAGCCGAGGTGGCGGTGGCGGCGGCCGAGGTGGCGGCGGCGGTGGTGGCGGCGGTTACGGCGGCCGTCGTTAAGCCCCAGCCTGATTGTGGTCTACGATTAGAGATTTCGAGATTCGAACCTGCTATCGTAATATTTGCGGCGGCGATTGCCGATTTGGCAGTCACCGCCGCTTTCATTTCTTGATGAGCGAAACGGCGTGCTTGGACATTCTCCGCAACTATTTGACATGCTCCGCAACTAACAGCCGAACTTTTTCAGATGTTGGCGGAAGGCTTCGGCGGTGAAGGGTTTCACCAGATAGTCCCCAGGGTCATGGACAAACCTGCAACTTCGTCTCCCCCAGTGGCCAGGACCATCGGCGGCAAAGCAGTCGTGCTCGGCGTGCTCGGCGTGGCCCTGGCCGCGGCGTCATTTGCCCTGTGGTGGAACATCTCGCGGGCGCGGCGATCGCTGGAATTCTGGGGCAAAGACTCCGTGCGGCTGATTCAACATGCCAAGCACGTCGAGCTACTCACCTTGCTGTCGGATGCATCCTTGAACGACGCGGACGGCGAGATCAGCACGCTGAAATATGGAGTACAAAGACTTCAAATCACCCAGCGCCGCGATATTTCGCATGCTCGCGGACTGATCCATGCCCGGCATTCGCTCACGGACGACGGCAGCTTTGAATGGCAAACCGTAGGGATAAGCAGCCAACAGAAATGGACACACGCCGTACAGTTCGTCGAGGGAAACAGCAACGTGTGGATCCTGTTCGACCTGCCGAATCGCCGGTTGGCGAATTACAACGCCGGCCGCGAGATCACGGTCATTCCCAAAATCAGCGAGGGTTGGCAGACGTTTATCGATAAACAGCCCGCCGAGGCGAAGAATTGATTGCCGCGGCTGCCGAGCGAACATCGAACATCGAACATCGGGAATAATCGCCACAACCGGCCACGAATCTCCTTTGCCGGCCGGCAATGACGCAAATTCGCACGCAACACGCAGAATAATCGTGCGAAGTGCGAGCTAATTTTCTTATTCGTTAGATTTTGAAGCCTTTCATTGAAATCGCCAGCCGGCGAAATTATACTGCAGTGACGTTCTGCTCTTCTGTCGTGATGTGGTCGCAACCGCTCCAGTGGCAGCAGCCCAGAGTGTTTCACCGTGCTTGTCGCGGCCCTTCGGTTAAGGTGACTAGCTATGACTCTCGTCGGAAAGATTTTCACCGTCTTGATTTTCGTCATGAGCATCTGCTTTATGACGGCTTCGGTGATGGTCTTCGCTACCCACAAAAACTGGAAAGACTACGCCACCAATACGGTCGCCACACCTGGCAAGACGATCGGACTGGAGAAACAGCTCGTCGATCTGAGAATCTTGGAGAATAATCTCAAGGACGAACTCGAACGCTACAAGCGGAAGCTCGAAGAAGAACGAGTTGCCCGCCGCGCCGTGCTCGGCAGCTTGAATGCCCGGCTGACGAAGTCCGAAACCGAACAAAGGGCCAAGGATCTCGAGTACGGCTCGCTGTATGCGGACCTAAGCAAGGTCTCGGAAGAATACAAGCTGACGCAGCTCCGCCTCACGACGCTCGAAACCGCAATCGCCGGCACGCGGCTGAAGCTGCGTGATACGGAAGCTGACTTGGACGACAAGTTTGCGGCCGTGGTGAAGCTGACGGATGACCTGAACCAGGCCAATGGTTTGCAGGTGAGTCTGAAAGAACGGAACAATCAACTGGCGTTTCAAGTCACGCAGATGAAGCTGGTGATGGACGCGAATGGATTGGATGTCCGGAGTTTGGTCCGCCATATTCCGCTGCCCGTCACGGGCATCGTGCTCGCGGTCAATAGTTCGGACCTGGTCGAGATTTCGATTGGCTCGGACGACGGTCTCAAGTCCGGTCACATCTTGCAGGTCTACCGCGGCAATACGTACCTGGGTCAGATCACCATTCGCACGACTGGCCCCGATCGGGCTGTTGGTCAGATTGACAAGAAACTTCAGCGCGGCCAAATTCGGAAGGGCGACAATGTCACAACTAAACTCAGTTAGTCCTGGGCAGCCCGCCGTGCAGAAGCAAGGGACGAACATCTACACTGTGATGTTAATCCTCGCATTCCTAGCCCTCGTCACGGGCACCACGCTGCTGGCGTTGGAACTGAATCGCTACGGCGATTATCCCTGGTGGCGAATCCCGGGCAGCGCCGTCGGCGGTTCGTAAGCCCCGTGGCGACAGACCTCCAGGTCTGTCAGTCATAGCCTTCTCCGACCTAACAAAAGCCGTTGGAACAGGCCTTGAGGTCTGTTCCAACGGCTTTATCTACAAGCCAAAATCTGATAGAATTCATGCTCCTCCCGAGTGCTTGATTCGGCCGCGTTTTCTCGCAGAAAACGCTCGCTATTCGGAATCAATTGCAGGCTCGTTTGATTGCGCGAAAGGACTCTGAATTGGCTTCCGACGACGATTCCCCTCTTGATCCAAACACTGCCGGCCCGCCTCCTCCGCCTGAAGATTTTCGCAACC
>JAYTUF010000925.1:0-3296 GCA_043744755.1 Anatilimnocola sp. | reverse complement strand
TGCGTTCGGGCCCAGCGATGCTGTAGACAATTTATTGGAGCGGCTGCAAGCTCCCGGCGGAGAAGCCATTGGGCCAGGCGAAGCTCAGACGTCGGTGGCGAATGACCTCGGCGCTTTGTTGCAAGATTCCGATAACATCCAAACCGTGGGTGCCCAACGCCGTTCGCAGATTGCGTTCGATCCCCGCATTCGTGGCTATCACTACGGCCAGATTTACGCTCAGGCAGAGGGACAGTACTTCCTCCCCGCACGTCTCGACTTGGACTCGATGCTCAATAAGATCGATCCTTCGCTGATTCAATCCGTCACCGTCATTCCCGGTCCCTATGGCGTGCGGTTCGGTCCCGGCTTCAGCTTCATCGATATCGATCTGATCGATACCCCGCGATATTGTGACTGCCCGCAGAGCCACGGCCGAGCTGCCATCGATGCCCGCAGCAACGGCGGCCAGACCGCCGAGCGGATCACCGCCTTTGGCGGCGGCAGCGACTACGGCTTCCTCCTGCATTACGGCAATAAGAAGGGATCAAATTACGTCGCCGGCAATGGCCAGTCGATTCCCTCCAGCTATCAAGCCCAGAATGTGCAGATGCAGTTTGGATTCGATGTGTCTCCGAATACCAAGACCGAAATTTGGTACAACCATTTGAACTTGGGACCTACCGAATACGCGTTGCAATTTTTTGATATCAGCTCCTTGCGCACCAATGCCTTGAATGTGGTGACGACGACCCAGGATCCCTGCGATGGCAGCGTGTGGATTAATCAAGTTTGGACCAACGCGACGGATTTCAGTGGCAACAATCAGCAATCCGGCAAGACCGGGGTTCGCGGGCGCATTGCGGACGCACTAACGTTTGAAACGGGCAGCCCCTTTCTAGCGTCCGATATTAATGCCAATGTCGCTGGCGACCTGGGCAGTCACGGCGCTCGCACCATGAAGACATATGGGGACACTACCGCCGAGCAAATGAGAATCGGTGCCGACTTCCGATATGTGGCCCAATCCACTCAAGAACAATTCCGAATTACGGACACCAACAACGTCTTGCTACCGGACCAGGAGCGCTTCAATGCTGACCAGCCGCGCTCGGTGATGACCGATCCCGGTGTGTTCGCCGAACTTGCGATGCCTTGGTTTTCGTTCATGCGGACGACAGCCGGTGCCCGTGTGGACTGGGTGAATACGCATCGGGCAGCTGACTTCGTTCCGCAAAACTCACAGGTGTTGCAAGATTTCTCGAATGCTCAGAACGATGTCCTGGGCGCCGGCTATCTAGTGGGCGACATCGACCTCTCCTGCAACTGGAAAGCTCGCGTCGGCTGTGGTTATGCCGAACGGGTGCCGAATCTGGTCGATCGTTACTCCGACGGCATTTATATCAGCATGATTCAGAGCGGCTTTAGCAAAGTTATTGGCCTCCCTTCGTTGAAGAAGGAGCAAGCGACCCAGGCCGATGTGTCGCTCCGCGGCGAGTTCGACAACTGCCGAATCCGGGCCAGTGCTTTTCATAGTTGGATCCAAAATTACAACACCTACATTGCCTTTGCTCTTGACCCACCAACAGGCGCCCGATTTCTGGCAGCCACCAACACGCCCTTGGCAACTCTGCAGGGCTTTGAATTCTATGGTGACTATGACCTGAACACCCAATGGACGGTTTTCGGGACAATGCAATACGTCGAAGGAACCGACCAAACGATCAATCAACCTTTGCCTGGCATCTACCCGTTTGAAAGCCGCCTGGGTCTCCGCATCACGGATGATAGCCGCGGACAATTCTGGGGGATGGAGTGGGGTTGGCGGCTGGTCGCCTCTCAAAACCGGGTCGGCACTCTGCGGGCCAACGATTTCAACTTGCCCGTCTTTCAAGCGGTGGAAACACGCACCGGCGGCTTTACCACTTCTTATATCAAGGGGTATTACAACTATACTCAGAATGTGCATTTCATCGCGGGTATCGATAACTTGTTCAACCGCAATTACATCGAACATCTTGACTTGCGATTCGCCAACAACACGCCCCAATCGGGAGCCATCAACGCCGCTTTGGCACCCGGCTTCAATGCTTATGGCGGCGTCGAGTTCATTTGGTAACGGACCTGCTGACTCGAATCAATTCGCGGCGGCTACCGAAAGGTGCCGCTGCTCAGCTTGGGAATTCGTCGCAAATC
The DNA here is from genome assembly GCA_043744755.1 of Anatilimnocola sp. Lineage (GTDB taxonomy): Bacteria > Planctomycetota > Planctomycetia > Pirellulales > Pirellulaceae > Anatilimnocola. The sequence goes on along the minus strand of JAYTUF010000925.1, from coordinate 1,121 downwards.
AATGCGCCGCACGGCCGACCAGGGAATGACCGACAACGAATAATTCTCCTCGGCCTCTTTGTGTGCGAACACGCCATACTCGCCGGTCGAGAGAATTTCGGCATAACGATCGGGCGAAATGATCTCGCCCTCTTGCAGGAAAATTTCCAGTTCCGTCGTGTCGGTCTTATGGTCCCATAGACGGCCCACGATGTAGCCCAGCGCATGGACGCCGGCGGGAATTGGCTCGGGATCAGGTTCTAATTCCTCGACGACCTCCTCCTCGTCGGCGTGCGCGGGAACTTCGTCCTCCACCGGTTCACCGGCGGGAACGTCTTCCTCTTCCTCGTCAACCGCGCCGGTGGGAATCTCGTCATCGGGCGGCACTTCATCATCTTCGGGAATGACGAATCGCGCGCCGCAATGCGGGCACTGTCCGGCCTTCCCCTTCAGCGACGGCGGACCATTCAGCTTATGACCATTCGGGCACAGAAACACGAACACGCCGGCCGCGGGCGTGCCCGTCCCCTTGCTGCTTCCCAGGCTGATCTTCGAACTTCCCTTGACGCCCGCAATGCCGTCGGTCGATCTGTCGATGCTCGACCTTCCGACACCTGACTTTCCCCCCTCTGCCTTCCCCACACCGGACTTCTCCGCCGATTTTTCCTCAGCGGCCGGTTCGTTCGTTGGTTTGGAGCCAGCGAGTGAATCCTTGTTGTTTTCCCAGCGCGGGTCGTCCACCGCTGGCTCGGCGGGCGATTCATTCGCTGCGGCCAATTCCTCAAGCGTCGGGACCATGAACGCCGTCGAGCACTTCGGACATTTGCCCGTCTTGCCCGCCAGGTTGTCCGGCGCGGTGAGTTGATGACCGTTCGGACACAAAAACTTGATCATGCCTGGCAGCAGTTCTGAAGTTGGAGTTGGAGTTAATGCGATAACGCGCGCTGAAGGTAACTAGTGCCCAGCCTAATCCAGCCAGCGGGCATCTTCAATTGGTTCGAGATACGGGCGAGAACTGTGAATTGGGAACTGGGAATGATTACTGGCTACCCGCTGGGCACCCATTCCCCAGTGCTTTCGGACCTGACATAAGTCGCGGGGTGCTTGAGCCACAGGCCGGGCAACTTCTTGGGGTTGGGATC
>JAYTUF010000924.1:0-3306 GCA_043744755.1 Anatilimnocola sp. | reverse complement strand
TTCCTGAATCCATTCATCGCAGTCCATAATGAACCAAATTCCGGCACCCCAACGCAAGCTCAAAATCTCGCGTCAACGTCAACTTGGAATCAGCCTAGTGCCGCCCTAACCGATACCGTCGAGGATGGCCACGCGCCCGTCTATACTATCATCTCCTGGCTGACGGCCCGCTGTGGGTCCAACAATATTCGCGTGCTGCGTCTGCCGTCTGTTCTCGCCGGCTTGGCGCTGATTGCGCTGGCCGCCTTTCTCACGCGCCAACTGGCTGAGCTTGGGGAGTTGGAAGTGCCTCGCAGCGTTGCGCCCTGCTGTCAAAGCGAACATTGGTGGCCGGCATTGGTGGCGGCGGGCTTGATCGCTTTCAACGAGTTGCACGTTTGGAACAGCAGCACAGCGCGGATGTATACGTTTGGGACTTTGTTTTCTCTGGGAGCCACGAGCGGGCTGGTGGGCGCAGTCCGACATGGCTGGTCAAAGGGCCGCACGATTCAATATGTGTTGTGCGCCGTCGCGGGGGTTTATACGCATCACTTCGTCTGGCTTATCATCCTGGGCCATTGGATCAGCGGCGTCCTATTCTTCCTGTCGAGAAAATTCGGTAGGAATTGGTCCACGCATTCGTTCGAGGCAGGATTGTTCGGGGCGAGTGTGTGCCTGATCGGAAGTTATTTGCCGTGGCTTCCGGTCGTTGTGCTGCAAGCCAAAGAAGTCCAAGGCGGATTTTGGATTCCCAGCCTCTCGGTCGCTGAATGGCTGACGACGTTTGCGAGCGCCTATTTGGGCGCGGCAGGGCCTGTGACGACGTCTCTCGTGTTGTTGTCACTCGGCTTGGCGGCTGCGATTCGCGCCACCTATCTAAAGCCGGCCGTCGGCGTCATCCTGCTTCCCGCAGCAACATTGACATTCGTCGTGTTGCTCGCGCACGCTGGCTGCACGGGTAGGACACTGCTCCAAGACCGCTATCTATCGTTTTGTGGCGCCCACTGGTTGGTCCTGCTTGGGCTGGGAGCCTGTCTCCGATCTGGCCCGCTCGCCGGCTCGCTCTTGACCGCCGCACTATTGCTGCCGACTGCCTTGGGCGTCGTTCGGTCTGATCGAATCCGATACGACACCGCCGACGCTCGCGAGAGCATGTGTCAATGGCTCATCAATGAACAGCCCTTGGGCCGAACCGTCATCGTCCTTGAGCCCAAAGATGTCAATCTGTTGCGCTATTATTTCGCACTGCGGGGTAATTCCCAGATTCGCGTGGCCTGGCTTCGGCCTTCTCACTGGCCGGAGGGGCATGTCGTGCATGTCGCATCGTTTGACAGTGATGACGTGATGACCGCCGACGATTTGATGGACACCCGGTTCGGCTTTTGGTGTTTACACAGCGAGGGGCGCTCCCCACCCATGTTCCCCGGGTTCAAGCACATGCAAACTCGCGATTTTGCTGGGAATCGGTTGCCAAATTTCATTGCCACTGAGTTTGCGGCGCGCTCCGCGAATCAATAGATGAATCTTGCTCGGAACTCGCACGCCGAACTTCTCGAATACTCCCACTCGGCCCGCCGACTTCGGCTTGCCGCTAAAAACTTGCTCTGGAGTCCGCGGGTGCTATAAAATGCACCGGCGGAATTTCGGGGAACAGCGGCAGCGGCACCAGATGCCGCGGCACAATTGGCCGACGGGATGCATTGGTTATGTCTGGTAATTTCTGGCTCGATGTCGCCCTGCTCGCTGCAGGGTTGACGGTGATCGTTGGTCTGGTTGCCTGGAAGCTACTGGCGAGAAAGGCTTCGCGCCCGTGCGTGCCGCCGGTGAATCTCGACCATGCCCGCAAGCTGTTTCATCTGCGCCGCGAATGGCTCGAAGCGAATTTCCTCACACTCGCCTCACAAAGCGGCAAGCCACGCGGCCTGCAGTGGGTTGATTGCGAGTTTGACAATGCCGTCTCGTTTGCCCGCGACCGGCACACCGGCCGCCTGCGAGCGCTCGTGGGCGTGACCATCAGCTTTGAAGCCACCATCGGCGGCGGCCTGGAAGATAATCCCAACGTAAGCAACCTCCGGGCGGCGACCGCCATCTTCTATCTCGATGGCGCCGCCTGGAGCAGCACCGGCCGGGCCATCTTCAACCTGAATCCAGTGCAAGCCATTCAGCATTACGGGCAAGAGCTGGAACACGTCGAATAACGGAGAGATAGGATGGGCACTCTTGCCCGTCTTCCCGATCGCGAGCCACCCTGAAGCGTTGGTTAATGGCGAATTCCCGCGCCTGCCATCGAGCGGCATTGGAATTGACGATTTCGCGCTCGCTCGTTATCCTCCCCCACCCCGCAATGAGGGGCGTGGAGCAAGTTTCCAACTTGCCACGATTGGTTCACGGGCCGGCAAGTTAGAAACTTGCCCCACGGGTCTTGCGGAGCAACCCATGCGTTTCGTGCTGCTCGCAATCCTTTTGCTGTCAACAGTCCCTGGCTGCACTTGGCTGGGCAGCTACTCGCCCACCGCGCATTGGGAGCGGACGTCTCTGTTTCAGCCAGCCAAATACCCAGCCGGTGAATGGGATCAAACGACCGTGCTGGTGCAGGATGCCTGGTTCGCCGCGGCCGATGGAACCAAGTTGCATGGCTGGTTTGTCCGGCACCCGGAGCCGAAGGCGCACGCGCTGGTGCTGCACGGCAACGCCGGCAATGTGACGCTGCTCGCCGACTCGCTGCGGCTGCTCACTCATCGGCACGGCGTTTCTGCTCTAGCCCTCGACTATCGTGGTTATGGCAAAAGCGAAGGGAAGCCCAGTGAACAAGGCGTGCTGCAAGACGCCCGCGCTGCCCGCCAATGGCTCGCGGAAAAAGAGGGGATCGCCGAAACCGATGTGCTGCTGATGGGACAATCGCTGGGGGGCGGTGTGGCCGTCGATCTGGCCTCGACCGATGGCGCTCGCGGAATGGTCCTCTCCGGCACGTTCACTTCGATTCCCGACGTGGCCCAGCATCACGTCAGTTGGCTGCCGATGCGCTGGCTACTCAACACCAAAATGGACTCGCTGAGCAAGATCAAGAACTACCAGGGACCCTTGCTGCTCGCCCACGGCAATGCGGATGAAGTGGTCCCCTATCAACAGGGTCTCGACCTCTTCAACGCCGCCCCCGGCCCGAAGAAGATGATCACCAATTCCGGCGGCAAACACAACGACCCGCTGCCCGAAGAGTACCGCAAGGCGCTGGACGAATTCATCGCCAACCTGCCGCCGTTGGGAACCGGGGGTCGGGAGTCTTTGGCGACGAGCAACGCTCCATAAGGGAGGCACTCCGCTCGCCAA
>JAYTUF010000923.1:0-3313 GCA_043744755.1 Anatilimnocola sp. | reverse complement strand
CCCAAAAGCTGGAAAAACCACTGGAACGAACACCCCCAGCCGCTAGCAGCTTGAGAGAACGGAATTAGCGTTTTCGGCACTAGCGCGTGGCGGCTGATCTCGCCAACCCTAAGACATTTGAGACTGCCGCAATGTTCAACCGCGGAACGCTATTCTTGCTGGTGCTCGGCGCCGCCATCGTGGTGCCGTATGTGCTTTTGGATGAAGGGCTTTCCAAGACCGCCCGCACCGAATGGCAGCGCTACTTCGGCGGCAGCGAATCTGCCACCGGTAGCACTTCGGGCGTCCGCAGTTGGTTTCAAAGCACTGCACCGGAACCTCTCGCGATTGATCCGGGGCCGCAGTTGCCGCCCGTCAGTCTGGAAGAAGCGCTGCGGCTGGATATCAGCCCGGTGTGGGTCACATCGCGCTGGTCGCGCGTGAGCACGGTGCTCGGCGAGACCGACCAGATGGGCCTGCGCGTCGCCCTCGTGACCGGCACCCAGCCAGCGGATGTGGCCGGCTCGCTCACGTACTACTTCGATCAGCGGCATCAATTGCAGCGGATCACGTTCACGGGCCTGACGGGCGACGAAAGCCGGATCATCACGCACTTGATGCAGCAATTCAACCTGCGACCCGTACCGACGATTGCAGCCGGCTTGTATCAAGCGCCCGCAGGACCAGGCAAAGTGAGCCAAGCCCAGGTGAATCATTTGCCCGTCGTCAGAACTTCCGCAGCGAATGCCCGCGTGGAATTGATGGTCGAATTAAATCGACCCACCGCGATCACGCCCGTCTCCGCGTCAAAAGATCCGGCTCAACAGCGCGGCCCTCACGCGCCAGGCCCGCGCGTTTGGTGATAGTCGTCTTTCGCTCCGCGAAAGAACGTGCTTTCGCGAAGCGAAGCCGACTATGGCTACGGCGTTGGTGGTGGCGTCGGCAGCGCCGGCTTCTCGGGCGGCGCTAGTTTCAGTTCCAAGCGGCGGACCGGATCATCCGCGGGGAGTCGCGGCAGCGGAGCTTCGCCCGGAACTTCTTCCACCGGACGAGCCACGCCGAGCTTGCCTTCCAATCGCAGCAAGCGATCTTCCAGCGAACGAATCGTCGCCTGCAATAGTTCTACCTGGCTGCGGAGCGTGGCGATGTCTTCCTGTTGTCCGGCCGGCGGACCACCCGCGGGACGAGCGAAACCATCGATCACTTCGCCCACGCGGCGGACCAGGGGACGATCTCCCACGCCCCCACTCAAGATCCCGCCCAGGCCAGCCGCCGGTCCCGTGGCCGCGGGCGTGCCGCGAGCATCCAGGGCGGCCGGCGCTAAGCGAACGGTCTTGCGCGTGAGCGTTGCCCCGCGATAATAGCTCAATTCCACCTCTTGCCCCGGCCGCGCAGCCGCCACGACTTCGACCACTTCATCAGCGGCGTTGATCCGCTGGCCATCAATGGCAACAATCACACCTCCGACTGGAATGCCCGCCCGTTCGGCCGGACCCCCAGCCCGAACCGCGGCAATGAGCGCGCCGCGCGTGGCTGTCACGCCATAGGCTGCGCGAGCTTGTTCCGTCAGCGGAACCACCGAAACGCCCAGCGAGGCACGGCTGTTATCGACTTCGGGTGTTGCCGCACGCGGTGTGGGCGCCGGAGCGGGCGGGAAAGGATCCGCGCCCCCAGGCGGTGGCCCGGGATCTTCGGCGCCGAAGCGATTCACCGGAGGCGTTTGCCGGGCAACGAGCGTGGCATTCAGCGTCAAGGCTTCGCGTCCACGATTCACCGTGAACTGGGCACGCTGACCGGCAGCCACCAGATCGAGCAATGTTTGAAAATCATTGAGGTCCTTCACGGCCTTGCCATTGATGGCCGTGATCAGATCGTCCTTCTTCAGACCGGCGGCTTCCGCGGGGCTGGCAGCTTTCGTGGCCAGCACGACCACACCCTGTTGACCAGCGGTTTCGTCGGCGGTCAGCCCCAGGTACCCGGGCGCGATGGCCGGTGTCGGTTCGCCGGCGACTGCGTCTTGAGGAGGCTGCGCCAGTTTTTCGACGACGTTTCCCAATCGCTGTTCCAACTTCTTGAGCAACTGGGCGGAAGCCACTGATTGAACCAGCAGCAGCACGAGCGCCGTGGCCAGACTTGTCTTCAGGAAACGCATGGCAAAAACTCCTTCGTGAAACGCCGGTCGATCAAGCCACGATTATCAGCTATGCTCGGCCGAAATGGAACTGCCCCCGATCGTCGTTGCCAATTTGAAAGGTCGCGCTGGCGAACCTTCGCCGGCGCTCATTCGGGCTGCCGAAGCCTGGCCAGAGCCCGATCGAGGCCATCAACTCGCGGCGGTCTTGAAAACCGCAGAACAATCGCCGCCACGATTTGTGTTGCTGGCGTCCGCGGGGCAACTGCCGAGTTCCGGTCTACCCTTATCTGCCGTTCTGGCCGAATGCTTGCCCGGTCGCGCTGCGGTGGTAATGACGCCGCAGATGGATGGTCAGCTCAGTGCCGAAGAACGGCACGCTGTTGCTTGCAAACTTTTGTTATCGCTGGATAAAACCTTGCATGCCCAACAGATTCTGTTGGCTCAAGCCCTCACCATAAGCCAGACCGACATCGTGACCACTTGGTTTCTCGCCGCCGGTTACCAGTTCGTCGGCGATCTCCTCTACCTGTTGTCACCCACTCTCCCCCTCGCCCTCTCTCCTTCTCTTCCCCTCGAATTCCTTCCGCACCCGCCCGCCGATTTCGACCGCTGGATTCCACTCGTGGACCAAACTTATCAAGAAACGCTCGATTGCCCGGCCATCGATGGTTTGCGCTCCACGCGCGACGTGCTGATCGGTTATCGAGACATCGGCCGGGAGCGCAACGATTGGTGGTTCATCGTGCGTCATGAAAATCAAGACGTCGGCTGCTTGCTGCTCGCCGATCATCACCCGGCGGCCCATGCCGAGCTCGTTTACATGGGCCTGATTCCCGCAGCCCGCGGCCGTGGCTGGGGTTCGCATTTGGCCCGCCAATCGCTGCAGATTGCGGCAGACGCGGGAGCGGAGCACGTCCTGCTCTCGGTAGACGCCGCCAATCTTCCCGCGCTGCGACATTACCAGGCGGCCGGCTTCCGCGAATGGGAGCAGCGTTCGATTCTGATCAAGTCGCTGGGCTGAAAGCTGGATGCAAGCTCGCATCCGCAGTCCACTGGCGGTACAACATAACGCATCTTCATCCTCTCGCTGGAGCTAACCGCCATGCCACTTTCCGCTGCTCAATCCCGTCGTCAGTTTCTGTCCGCTTCCGCTTGGGCAGTCGCCTCACTCGCGACCACTGCCAGTCTGCCCTCTTCCGC
>JAYTUF010000922.1:0-13096 GCA_043744755.1 Anatilimnocola sp. | reverse complement strand
ACAAATTCGTCGTCGGATCATGCCCCTGAATCTGTAATGTTCCTGCTTCAAGCCGCAGACCATTCCGCGGATTCGGATCCGGCTTGCGCTCGTCGGTCCAAGCCGTCACGGGATACCCATTCACCCAGCAGGCGATGCGGGGACCATCAGCAATCACCGTCTGATGAAACCATTCCAAGTCGTTCGAGACCACCAGCCGAGCGTTGACCCGCCTGAAAATGCCGCCCGTGCCGCAATCGACGGGCTGCGTCCGGTCGCCGTTCTTATAACCGTTGTGAATCTGGCATTCATAACCGTTGGTTAGTTCGCCCGGAATGCAGCGGAAAAAGATTCCGCTGTTCAAACTCGGCGCATGGCTAATGCACTCCCATTGCAGCACGAAATCGCCCAGCGTCGCTTCGCTTTCCAGGCTGCCGCGGCCATCCTTCACGTTCATTTCACCGGCCTCGGTCACGGTGAACTTGCTCTTCGAGCCAGCAGCATCTTTCCAACCGGTCAAGTCCTTGCCATTCGTGAGGGGCTGTAAGCCCAGCGGCTTGAGCTTGATGTTCTTGAACTCGACTTGCCCTTCATTTAGTTGCAAGCCAATGTAGCCGCGGCCCACGGGCTTCTCATCGACATACTCCAGCACGGTTTTGCCGTTGAGATCGACTTTCGCCTTGCCACCCACGAGCGTGACGTGAAACGTCTGCCATTCGCGGCTATCGGGCGTTTCATCCGCCTTCTTCCGGCCCACAAATCCGCCGGTGGGAAATGGATTGTCAGGCGGCGCGATGTTGAGCTCGTAACACTTGGTCGTGACATCTTCCTTGCCGAGGACAGGCGATGTTCGCAGAAACACGCCGCTGTTGGTCCCCTTCGCGGCGCGGAAATCGACTTTCAATTCGTAATCAGCGAATTGAACGCTCGTGCAAAGCAGACCTTTGTCTCCGCCGCCGACGACGATGGCACCATCGTGAACGCGCCAATCGGCTTTGCTATGAGCCTGCCAGCCGAAGAGGGTGGAACCATCGAAGAGCGCGATCCAGCCGGCCTTCAATTCGTCCGCTGTCAGCAGGGCAGGGGCCTCCAATACAGCCTTGTTGGCGACGGTTTGCTTGGCCACAAGCTGCTCGTCAACGGCTGCCACTTGCTCGGCAATTCGTTTGGCGGGCGGCGGCGAGACCTTGACGGACGACGTCTGCTCAAGGCAGCCGGCGACGAATAATAGAAGTCCGGCCGGGAAGACGATTGTGAGTCGTTGATTCAGGTGCATAATAGTGGTGTCCCCTCATTCGCAATCAAAGCAGTTTTCCAATTCAGCATGGGATTAGCTCCTAATGATTGTAAGCGGCTGCGGCTGATTTGGGGCGACCCCTTCGTCTGACAATTTGCCTACGAGATCAAACGTGAGTCAACCGTCTCAAAATCCATTTGCCGATCTGCCCGCCGCACAGATTAATCCATACGCGGCCCCCACGATGCCGCAGCCCTACGAGCAAAAGCCGTCCCCCGACTATCAAGGAGGCGTCTGGCGGAAGGGCAACTTGCTGGTGCTCCATCAGCGGGCACAGTTGCCGCCGATTTGCGTGAAGAGCGGCGTGGCGTCAACCTCCTGGCTCAAGCGCAACTTGAGTTGGCACCATCCACTCTGCTATCTGGCCTTGCTCGGGGGCCTGATTCCGTTCGTGGTGATCGCCCTGGTTCTCACCAAAAAAGCGACGATTCACGTCGGCCTGTCGGACGAATGGTCCGCCCGCCGCAAACGCTTCATTGCCATCGGCTGGGGGGCGCCCTGCTTGGTCTGTTGCTGTTAGTCGGCGGCATTGTCCTCGCCAGCAATGAAGTGGAGTGGGGCGTCATCGGTGTGCCAGTGGGAATCGTCGTCGCCGTGGTTGGTGCCCTGATCGGCAGTGTGGGAAGCCGCATCGTCTCCCCCAAAAAGATTGACAACGAATATGTCTGGCTGAAGGGGGTGCATCCCGATGTGCTCGCCATGTTCCCCGATTGGCCACGGGCGTAGAGCGGCAACATTTCAAACACTCGACGCTTGCAAACGCTCGCGGCACCACGTCTGCTCTTCCGCGGTCAAGTCGGTCGGGGGACCTTGGTTGTAATGCAGCAGGGCAGGGTAGGGGCCTTCGTCCCAACAGCGGTTCATGGCGGCTTGCAAGTCGAGTGAAACGTCTTGATCGTCATAGGCCAAAGGGACGGCGACTTTGGGCAGGCGTTGATTTAGTGGAATCGCATAGACCTCGTGCCTCGTCGGCCAGCCTCGTGTCACAGCGACCAAATGTCGATACGATTGCAAGGAGGTCACTTGCTCATCATTGAGAAGCACCGTTGTCCTGCCACTTCGTAATAAATCTATCTCAACAAGATTAGCGCCACCTCCCCAGTATTCTTCCCGCTTTCTCAAATAGTTGTCGCGACCTGGGCCGGGATTCTTGTTGTCGGGACTTAGGACCTCAATCGCAGTCACCACTCGATTGCCGGCGGCCGGTTCAATAATTTGCAAATATGGTTGCTTTACTTCTTCGCGCCAAATCTCAAACACCGAAGTTGGAGCGTCGACATCCAAAACTGCCGTCCCGAAGGAGGTCTGCCGATGTCGCACATCTTGAGGCTGACCGGTGCTGATCACAGCTACATCAGGTCGAATGGGACGATCGGACTCCACGACAAACCATCGATCCTGCATCAATGCGACATATCGAGGGCGAAGCAACGGCTGCAAAAGTCCACGAATCGCGCTGACAAGCGCGTCATGAAAATCAGGCCAGATCGCCGGACGTTCAATATACGGGTCCATTCCTGGAAACGGGCTGGGCATGGATTCGACTCCTCAGGAAAAGTAGCTCGTTCCATTCTACACTGCCAACGGCAAAACGCTCACATCGCTGCCTGCCCCAGCAGCCGCCTTAAGCACGTGATCCCAATCTCGCCCATTTGCAGCGGCGGGACGAGCCAGAGCTGCGGGTTCAGGAGTTCGAGCGATACGCAGCCTTGATAGTGGATTGTGCGCAATCGTCGCAGTAGGGGGGCGAAGTCAATATCTCCTTCGCCCGGCAGAATCCGCTGGCTGTCGCTGGCGAGTTCTCGCGGCAAATCGGCAATGTCGCACAGTTGGACATGAAACAGGTTCGCCGCCGTCAAGGTTTCGAGATCAGGCGGCTTGCTGGAACCAGTGTGATAATGAAACGCATCAAGACAAACGCCTAGGCTCGTGTGACCAACGTCTTGCAGCAACAGGGCCAACGTTTTCACGTTGTTGCCGAATGCGGAAGTCGCTTGAAACTCAATCGCCGCCCGCACGCCACGGTCGCCGCAGCGCTGTCCTAAGTCTTGCAGGGAGACTACGACGCGGTCGAGCGTTAGCTGATCGAAGCCCTGCAGCGGCACATCGCAGGCAACAACAATCGTGTCGATGCCTGCCTGCTGACAGAGCATCAATCGCCGGTCGAGCAGTTGCCAGGCTTCTTTCCGTCGATCACCCTGACTGGCGACCAGGCCACCCTGAAAACTGGCCACCGGCGTTTGCAGTTCCAGTTTGTCCCGCAGGCGGCGGAAATCGTCGAGCGAGTGCTTTTGCAGCCAGGTCTCGAGCTTTGTCAGCCACAGTTCCACGCTGCCGCAGTGACCGGCCGCGTAATCTTCCAGGTCCTGTTGAAACGGACTGTTGAGTGAACAGACCTGGCTGATGGTGGCGAGCATGCGTGATCCTTGTTCCCTCTCCCCGGTACTCGGGGGAGAGGGTTAGGGTGAGGGGTGACGAGGGATGAATCGTCAACTCGCAGGTCCGCCCCTCACCCCGGCCCTCTCCCCGTGAGTACACGAGGAGAGGGAGTAGGAAAGTGGTCGCCTACGACAAACGCGTTTCCAGTTCCGCGATGAGTTGATCCTTATGAACTCGCTTCTGTTCCAGCGTGTCCCGGTCGCGGATGGTGACGGTGCCGTCTTGCAGCGTCTGGCCATCGACCGTGATGCAGAACGGCGTGCCCGCTTCGTCCTGGCGACGATACCGACGGCCGACGGCGCCCTTCTCGTCATAGAACACGTTCCAGCGCTTCTTCAACTTGCGATAGATGTCCTGCGCGACTTCCGGCATTCCTTCCTTCTTCACGAGCGGGAAGATGGCTGCTTTGATCGGCGCAATCCGTGGATGAAACTTCATCACCACGCGGGTCTGCATTTTGCCGTTCTCGTCCGGTGCTTCGTCCTCGTGATAGGCTTCGCACAGAAACGCGAGCGTGCCACGATCGGCGCCGGCGCTCGGCTCAATCACATGCGGCGTAAAACGTTCGTTGGTGATCTCGTCGCGGTAAGTCAAATCCTTGCCACTGCCCCGCCATTTGGGTTTGCCATCGGGACCGAGCTCGACTTTCAGTTCGGGCTTTGACTTTGGATCAAGCTTGCCTTCCATATGACTACGCAGGTCGAAGTCGCCGCGGTGGGCAATTCCTTCGAGCTCGCCAAACTCACCCGGTGGCAGGAACGGAAAGGCGTATTCAATGTCGGCGGTGCCGGTCGAGTAATGACTCAACTCATCGGCATGATGCTCGCGCAATTGCAAGCGCTCGCTCGAAAGACCGAGATCGGTGTACCACTTCATCCGCCGATCGCGCCAATACTCATACCACTGCCGCGACGTGCTGGGATGACAGAAGAACTCAATCTCCATCTGCTCAAACTCGCGCGAACGAAAGGTGAAATTCTTCGGCGTGATCTCATTGCGGAAGCTCTTGCCCGTTTGGGCAATGCCGAAGGGAATTCTGACTCGTGTGCTGTCGCACACGTTCTTGAAGTTCACAAAAATGCCCTGAGCGGTTTCAGGTCGCAAGAATGCAGAATCTGCTTCCGTGCCCAGCGCGCCGACGATGGTTTTGAACATCAGGTTGAAGTCCCGCGGCTCGGTGAGCGTGTTCAACTCACTGGCTTCCGGAGCGAGCACCTTCACGCGATCCGCGACCGGGATCGAAAGATACGACGTCTGTGCGTCAACTTTGATAGTCGTCTCTTTGCCGCCGAACAGTTTGCTGACTTTCTTCTCGAAAGTGTTCGAGAGGCCCTTCGCGAACTCTTCAGGTTCCTTGATGGATGCGATCCAACCCACGGTCTGGTTTTCGACGTGTACCGGAAAGCACCGGATGTGATCGGCGCGGTAGCGTCCCTTGCTCTCGCGGCAGTCGACCATCTTGTCGACGAACAAATCGTAATGCCCGCTCACCTTCCACACCTGCGGGTGCATGATGATGGAGCAATCGAGGCCCACCATTTCATACGCAGCGGGAGCGCCGGGTTGAGTGGCCAGGTCGTCGTGGCCGCTGACCATGTCCCGCCACCAGGCGTCTTTGATGTTCCGCTTCAGTTCGACCCCGAGCGGGCCATAGTCCCAAAAGCCGTTCAGGCCGCCGTAGATTTCGCTCGACTGAAACAGAAACCCCCGCCTTTTGCACAGCGAAACCAGCTTGTCCATGTCCATGGTAAGGTCGCGATCTGAAGGAAACCGTTTGAACGTGACATGTCGTCACATTGAGATAAGCTAGAGAGTGTACTTTCTGCACCTAGGTTCGGTCCATGCCGGGAACGATACGAGAGGTTTTGATGCCGAACAATCTCGGCCGATTTCAGGTCAGTCTACGCGAAGGCCTTGTAATGTTGACGTTTTCTTGCATCGCGCTGGCGATGCTATTGGGGGCAACCAGCGTTGCTCGAGAGCTGCTGAGATTCGGCCTATTGGTCGCATATCTTGCGGCGATTTCAGTGGCATTTGCAGATCCCGTACGGCGGATGCCGCTATTCTCGTTCATGGTCGGGACAGCGCTGTTTTGGATTTACGCTCATTGGCATTTCTACAGCGGTGTCTTTGGCGATCTACTCGAACGCCTTTGGAGAGACGTCCTATGGCACCAATCGTTGGGAGGCGACCTGAATTCTTTCAAAGAAACCACGATCGAATTGATGGCCGTCTACGTCGGAGTTTGTTGCGCCTGGGTTACAAGGTCGCTTCGCGCTTCTGGCGGTTAACGGTTCAAGTACAAAACTAAGAACCCAGGAGATTCTTACGATGGAGGAGTCACTTACTCTTGCTGAGATTATGGAGAAATACAAATCCGAATGGGTGTTGATCGAGAATCCGCAAACGGATGAACGACTGGAAATCGAGAGCGGACGAGTCGTCTACCACAGCAAGGATCGCGATGAATTCGATCGCCAGGTCCTGCAATTTCGTGCAAGTCGCTTTGCCGTCATATTTACTGGTCGGCCCCCAGCCGATATGGAATTTGCCCTCACGCCGTTCATTTCGCAATAATCCGCCAAGTCCCCAAATCCAACTCCGCCAACAGATCAAACCGATCAATCTGCGCCGCCAGATCAATATCATTCTCGTGCCCGATCTCGATCAAATTTCGCCCGCCGAGAGTGGCGCGCAACGTCTGGCCGAGCAACGACGTGCCGGTCATCTGACTGACGGCGGTCCGCCACGCATCGGCGGCGATGTCAGCCTGGTCGTTGGTTTTCAACTCCACGCCGGTTAATCGCGAAAGATCATCGACAATCGCGCCCGCAAGCAGCGTATCTTCGCGCGTCACATGACCATCGGTCCCGGCGCAAACAATTTCAATTTCGCTCTCACCGGCGAGTTCTCGGCAGATAGCCGACAAATTGACGAACGCAGCGAGCAGCACCCGTTTCGCCAGTTTGCAGCGGAGCATCGCCCGCGTGCCGTTGGTGGTTGTGAAGATAACAGTCCGGTCTCGCACCGCTCGTTCGTTATACTCCGCGGGCGAGTTGCCCAACTGAAAACCTTCAATCCGCAGGCCGCCTCGTTCACCGCCCAGGAGTGGATTTTCGATTCCCGCAGCTCGCGCTCGCGCGTCGGCGATTTCTAAACAGGGCAACACTTCGCGGGCACCAGCCGCGAGTGCGTGAACGACCGTCGTCGTCGCTCGCAGCACATCAATCACTACCGCCGTCTTGCCGGCCAGTTGCTGCGGCTCCACTAACTCGGGGAGCAAGTGGACGGAGACAAATCGAATGTATGCGGCAGGCATGGCGACTCATTATAAATCACGAAGCGGCGCCCGGTTCCACAATAGCGGGCGCGAGCGGGCCGACGATTACCGGTAGCCGGGCTGGATGAATCGTAACCGTTAATTGGCTGGCGCTAAACTCCTGACCATCGACGGCCCAGGCGATGGGATGCTGCGCGCGGACGGAGAGACGTCGCACCCGGCGGGTGAGGATCAGATCATGTTCGTGCGGATCGCCCACGACATAGGTGAGCGCGAGTTGCGCGAGTTGCACCGCGGTGCCATCGAGCACGATCACTGCATCTAGCCAACCATCGTCGAGCGCTGCCGCCGGCGCGACCGACAGGCCTGCTCCCGCGCAGCGGCCATTGGCGACGAATAGATTCAGCACATTCAGTTGCTGCGGCGGTTCATCATCAAATTGCAATTCAACGGGGTAGACTTCGAGATTCTGTAGCACATCAATTGCGCCTCGCAGAAAGCAGAATGCGCCCCATTGCTGCTTCATCTCATCGGTCAGTTGCCTGGTGTACTGCCCCGTATTGCCGCCGGCGAGCATGTTCACGCCAAAACGCGAGATGGCCGGTTCGCCCTTCAATTCAAACACATCGAGCGCACGAGGCGTCAGATCGAGAGCATGGGGTAGGCATTCCACGGGCGATAGCGGCAGGCCCAAGGACCGCGCGTAATCGTTGCCGGTGCCCGACGGCAGCACACCCAGCGCGACATCCCGCTTACCCGTGCGCAGCAGCGCATCGGCGACGACGTTGATCACCCCATCGCCGCCTGCCGCGGCAATTCGCGTGGCACCTTGCTCGATCAGTTGCTTCGTTAGCGTGGCCGAATGCTCCTCGGATTCGGTGACGTGAATCTGCACCTGGTCACCGTGCTCGCTCTTGATCTGCGCCAGGTTCGCGGCGTTACGTTCCTGCGGCCCCGCTTTGGGGTTCCAGAGGATTTGCAGCTTGGACTTGTCAAACGGATCTAAGTTTGGAGGTTCGCTCATGGCGCGTCTCGAGTTGCAATTGATGTGCCGAGCGGCTTTTATGTAGCTGAATTCACATCCCCGTCGTATTCACCAGCGGCGGTTGCTTCCCTGGCTCCATCGTCCCTGGCGCCGTCGTCGCATCCAAAAACACATCCATCTGCTGTCCCACGAACAGCATCTGGTCGGTTTCGCCCACTTCATAAATCACTTGCAGTACGCGGGTATCGACCCGCTCGGTATTATCGCCTGTCAGTGACCGTTTGGGCACCACATAGGGTTCCACGCGAACATACTTGAGCAGAATCGGTTTGGTGTTATTACCGCGCGCAAAAGCCTTGGCGGGTAGGCCGGTCGAGAATCGCGAGATGTCCTGCTCATCGATCTCGACCCGCACCCGCAGGCGGATCAAGTCGCCGAGTACGATCAATTCCTTGTTTGGCGGCGCTGAAACAAACTCGCCCGACCGCACGCCGACTTGCAGAATTTGCCCATCGACGGGCGCGCGAACCAGGCAGCGGTCGATATCGGTCTGCGTCATCTGCATGAGCGCTTTCGCCTGCGCGATGGCCGCCTGCGCGATGGCCTTATCAGGCTCCCAAGCACCAGCCTTCAGTTCGTCTAACTCCGCCTGGGCGGTGGCCGCTTGTTCCATGGCTTCTTCGTAGTTGCTGCGCTTCGTGTTGTATTCTTCCTCGCGGATCGCACTGGTGGCCAGCAGTTTTTTTGCGCGATCGTATTGATCGAGCCAGAGCCGAACTTTGGCCTGAGCCGCGCGCACACGAGCTTCAGCTGGAGGCAAGTTCTCCGTCCGCGGCATCGCATTTAATTTGGCGAGTTGCGATTCCGCTGCTTTCAAACTCGCGGTTTGCCAGGCGAGTTGAGCTTTCAACTGACGATCATCGACGCGAAACAGGGGCGCTCCGGCGACCACCTGTTGTCCGACTTTATCAGCAGGGACGAACACTTCGAGCACCACGCCCGAGAGCGCCGACCCAATGGCGATGTTCTGCGACTGCGGTTCCACCAGACCGGAAGCGGCAATCGACTTGCCGAACGGATTGCGGGCCGGCATCGTTGGCGGCTGCGTCTTGGGCAACTCTTGCTCGGCATTGAGAATGTGAAACACGCCGAAGACGAGCATCGCCAGCGCCCCAAGCGGCACCAGGTATAGAAGGAATCTGCTGAACATGACGAATACTCCTAGCCACTCGCGCCGGCCGTTTCCAGTTGGCCGGCGGGTTGCTTCCCTTGTTCGATCTTCTCGACGCGACCATCGACCATGTACACAATCCGGTCGCCGTAGCGAAACACGCGATTATCGTGCGTCACCACAACCACCGCCCGATCGGGCTGCACCGCGACCCGCGTAATCAGTTGCATCACCGTTTGCCCCGACTGCGCATCAAGGGCCGCCGTCGGTTCGTCGCACACCAATAAGCGTGGCCCATGAATCAGCGCCCGCGCGATGGCCACCCGCTGTTGTTGCCCGCCCGAGAGTTGCGTTGGAAGGGCATTCGCGCGACCTCCCAGCCCAACTTCTTCCAGCAGCTCACGCGCCCGCTTCACCGCCCGGCCGCGATACTCGCCATTGATGATCAGCGGCACCGCGGCATTCTCCGCCGCTGAGAGCGCCGGGAGCAGGTTGTATTGCTGAAACACAAAGCCGATGTTCTTCGCGCGAAAGTTCACCAGGCGGCCGCCCCGCAGCCGTTTCAGATCTTCACCCAGCAAACTCACTTCTCCCGCTGTCGGATTGAGCAGGCCGGCGATGATCGAAATGAGTGTTGTCTTGCCGCAGCCCGAAGGACCGACGAGCAGGGTCATTTCGCCGTAGCTCACCTGCAAATCGACGCCCCGCAGCGCTTGCACGCGAGTTTCTCCGCTGCCGAAGTCTTTCGTCACGCGGCGGCAATCGACGGCGATGTTCGTGCCATTGCTCATGCTCATCCTCGAAACACCACGGCCGGTTCCAGCACCAGCACTTTCGTCATCGCGACCAGACTGGTCAGAATAATAATCAGCAGCACCGCCACGCCGCAGCCGCCTGCAGCCAGCGGCGTGAGGCTTAGTCCCGCCAGATGCGTAATGCCGCTGGTCGAAACAAAAAAGGCCGCGGTCATCCCGATGCCAATCCCATAACCCAACACACCGACGACGATGGCCTGCAGCAAGATCATGCCGATCAATCGAAGATTACTCACGCCCATCGCTTTGAGCGCGCCGAACTGTTTCAGGTTTTCGATCGTGAACAGATAAAACGTCTGCCCCGTGATCGCGGCACCGACGACGAAGCCGAGCGTGATCGTGATGCCAAAATTCACCGGAATGCCGGTCGACCCGAGGAAGTAATAGATGGTCTTCCAAAAGAATTGGCTTTGGGTGAGCGCCATCAAACCGGTCTGCTCTTTGATCCGCAGGCAGACCTCTTCCGCGTTGTGCGTCTCTTCATGCTGCACCAGCACAAAGCTCATCATGTTGCGGCGATGCGGCACGAAATCCACGGCCTGGCTGTACCGCGTATAAAGCACCGGCAGCGTCACAAACGGCGGCGAAGCCTTGCAAACACCAACGAGCACAGCGCGACGGTCGTTCAATTCAAACGTGCGACCGATTTTGTACGGTTCGCCCGGCCACATGTATTCGTAGCCCGCTTTATCGACGATCACGGCATCTGGCTGTCGCAAGTCGGCCAGGTCGCCGACGATCATCGTCTGCGGCGCGGCCACCATCGTTTCGTCATCAACGCCATAGAGCAATAGGTTGCGCAGGTTGCCATCTTCCAGGCGAGCGCGGTTCTGGCCGTAATACAACCGAACCGCCCATTGCACGCCCTCGACACCGCGCACCCGATACAAATCGGTATCGGGCAGGGCGGGGACCTCGTCGATATAACGGGCCTTCTCGTCCATCACCCAAATGCTGCAATCGCGAACGTCCGAAATCTGACTGGCCGTGCGATTGATGATTCCCATAAAGATGCTCACCTGCTGCGACATCAGCAGCGTAGCGAACGCAACGCCGAAGATCAGGCCAAAATACTTGGCCCGGTCCCCCATCAACATGCGGAGCGCGATCCAAGTCATGGCTGCGACTCCGTGTTCGTCAGGCCGCGAATCAACGCCGCAATCATCTCGCGGGCGGTATCTCGCACCGGTTTCCATTCCACCCACGGGTCTTTGCCCCGGGCCAGATGTAACGACACCACGCCATGCGTGCCGGAGAAGAACAGTTGCGCGATCTGATCGGCGTCGTTCAGTTCGGGTCGAAACCGCCCCGCGGCCAAACCGTCCGCCACTGTCGCACGCAGGTAGGCGTAGCAGTCTTGCGCCGGATTGCCCCTTTCGATCAGGCCGATCTTCGGAAAGCAATCGATCTGCGTGTTCATGAACAAGAACTTGTACGCCGACGTTTGCTCAAGTCCGAATTCGATGTAGATCATCCCCATCCGCTGCAACCGCTCGATGGGATCGGTGCCGAGTTGCCCCGCCTGATCAAAAGCCCGGCGGAACTTCATGAACTCCCGCTCGACCAGCTCGCCCAGGAGCGCTTCCTTATCGGGGAAATGAAAATAGATGGCCGTCGGCGAGTAGCCAATCTTCGCCGCCAACTTCCGCATGCTCAGGCCATGAAAGCCTTCCGTGAGCAGTAACTCCCGGCAGGCATCGAGCATCCGCTCGCGCGTTTCCTGCTTCTGGCGTTGGCGACGTTCGAGCGTGGTCATGGGCGCTGGAAAAGTAACTGAATCAGAGGAACCGAGTTTAACACCGTTATATTATCTAACACCGTTAAGTTTGCAAGTGCTAGCGGCAAATAAATTCTCATAAGTTATTATTGTTACTTGGCTTGCGTCATGAGTAATTATCAATGCAGCCGGCCGGAGGAGGGATGGAAAAGGAAGCCCGAGGCGTAAGCCGAGGGGGTCGAGCGAGTTGACGAGGGGCCACGTGAACGGTTGAGAAAACTTGAAAAATTGGCCCGCGCGGACCAGACGTGTCCAGGGTGAATCGTCTAATAGAGGGGTATCGATCTTTCTTAAATTGGTTGTGTTGAAAGCGGCGCGCGTTGGGACGAGACATCCTGACCGGAGCCGTTACTCTTAACCAGGCCGGCTGAAGCCGGGACTCCAATGGTTGATCGGTGATCGTCCCACCTGAAGGAGTTGTTATCAGATTTCTGATGATGTTATCGATAAGTCGTTATTATATGACGATAACTATTTCGATAAGATCAGTGCAGGTAACGAGTTGCGGCCGGAAGTGGTCGTGGTCCGGGGCGTTGAAATCGCGCGCGAAGGTGTTATCGAGGATGAGGATGCGAGGGACCGGCCGCGCGTAGCCTTGCTTCTTCAAGGTTTTGGAATTCGTTGCTTATCGCACCGCCAATCCTTAGAATCCACCCGCGTTCCTGCTTCTCCCATTGCTCGCGGAGCTTCTGTCCATGTCCGGCAACTTTGTCTACCTTCGAAACTTCATCGCGATTTTCGCATTTATTCCTACCGCGATGGCGCAAGAACTTCCCGATGCGGCCAAGACCAAAACGGTCGAGCTGTTTCGCGTGCCCAAGTACTGCGAAGGGGTCGTCTTCGATCATGAAGGCAAAGGTTACGTCAGTTGGGGCGACACCATCACGCAGTTCACGCTGGATGGCAAGAATCAACCTTGGGCCAAGACGGGTGCGCCGAATGGCCACAAAGTGCTGGCCGACGGCACGCACCTGGTTTGCGATGCCAGCCAACATGCGGTGCTGCATCTGGCCGCCGATGGCAAACTCTTGCCGCATGCTTCCAAAGATTGCGACGGCACGGCGCTGCGTGGTCCCAACGATCTTTCGCTCGATACTTCCCACGGCGGTTTCTATTTCAGCGATCCGGGCGGCAGCAGCGCCGAGAAGCCGATCGGCACCGTTCATTATGTTGATAAGAAGGGCGTGACCACGCTCGTTGATTCCGGCCTCGCGTTTCCCAACGGCATGGTCCTCACGCCGGACGGCAAACTGTTCGCCGGAGGCAGCGACCGCGGCTGGGGCGCACGCGGCGGCAAGCCGTTCAACTTCGACCGCCTCGTCTGGACGGGGAAGACGCCATTCGAGATTCTTG
>JAYTUF010000921.1:0-3335 GCA_043744755.1 Anatilimnocola sp. | reverse complement strand
CGGAATGGCCATATCGAAATAGGCATTCTTGCGATGCTCGACGGCGACGAACTCATGCCGCGGAACCTTTTGCATCACGTCGATCACGCGCGGATCTTTCACGCCGCCGCCAATGATCACATCCTCCACCATTTGCATGCGCATTTTTTCGAACTGCACTCGGCCCAGCGGCTGGGCGTGACTGCTGCGAACGAACGGCAGGGCAGCCATTGCTGCCAGAGTGAGGAACCAGCGCAGAGTCAAAGGCGTCATGACAGGCTCCGGGGGCATTACCAACTAGACAGATTGTGCGAAACGTCCTGTGCTTCCATGCCCTTCAGTTCGTCCATCCACAGGCGAATTTCGTTCGGATACTCCGAAGCCAAATCGCCGATGACCAACTGCCGCTGAAAGGCCGCCGCGCCTTCCTTGAGCAAGTCGGCGGCTTCCGCACTGGGAAATCGTCGCGCGGGATCGGGGGCAATCATGCCGCGAATGAAGCTTAGCAGCAATTCGCAGCGGAGCACTTCTTCCGGCAGAATTTCGTTCAAGCGGGCGGAGAGTGACCGCCGCACTTCGAGCAATTCGCGGAGGTCGTTCACGCCGGCGACCGGCGAACACCCGGCCAGCATTTCGATCAGCACATAACCCAACGAACACAAGTCGCTTCGCGGCGTACACTCGCGATTCTCCAGCACTTCCGGCGCGGCATACGCGGGCGTGCAAGGGCGCGAGCGCTGCGGCACCGTGTAATCGAAGGCGGAACCAATATCGATGATCTTGGCGATGCCCGTCCGCTTGAGCATGATGTTCGAGGGCTTGATGTCGCCATGCACGATGCCGTGGCGATGGAGCGCCGCCAGCCCCGATAGGCAATCACGAATCACGGCGACGGCCATGCCGGCCTTCATTCGCGGCTGCACGGGACCGGCGGTGACGATCACGCGATTGACATATTCCCAGCGGCGTTGGGTCGCCCCTTCGCGAACTCGTTCGAGCATTCGCGGCGTCAGAATCTGGGCCAGATCGTAGCCATCGATCCACTCCATCACCAGCATGCGGATGCGGCGACGATCGACGAAGTTGTACACGTACAGCAGGTTATCGTGTTGAATCTGCGCAATGCGGGCAGAAGCATGGGCCACGCGCTTCATCGCCTCGTCATAATGGGCGGCGTCATCGAACCGCTCGGGCGAAAAAATCTTGAGCGCAGCCGGCAACGTGAACTCGTCGGTGCCGCGCAGTTCGGTCAGATAGACCACGCCCTGGCCGCCGGCTCCCAGGCGTTTGTTTAAATGCAGGTGCGATGTCCAGTGGAGCCGTTGATCGGTCACAATCTCTTGATAGCGAGCGATTAGTTCATTGGGCTCTTTGGAGACTAATTCGCCCCCCTGGGTGATCGTGGGATGGACTTCCTGTCTTGTCGTGGTCAGCATGGGCGCTCCGCTTCGCTCTTGATTCGACCGGCCGCCTGCCGAGCGGCGATGTACAACTCCTTAGTCTAAGTCGGGTCCGAAAAATTGGCAAAGGGGACGAGTGTCTGGGCGGCACTACCGCGTAGGAACTTATTTCTCGTGAACCACCGTCACGCTGGTTGAGATGCCGCCCCGCGGCGTGAACGACGCGACAAGTTTCAAACGGCGCGGTTCGAGGGCGGCGACCAGGTCGTTCAAGATGCGATTGGTGACGTTTTCGTAGAAGATGCCCTGGTTGCGAAAGCTCTGCAGGTACATCTTCAGGCTCTTGAGCTCCACGCACTTGCGGTCGGGCGTGTAGGTGAACGTGAGCGTGCCGAAATCGGGCTGCCCGGTCATGGGACAGACCGAAGTGAATTCCGGGCAGACGATCTCGATCACATAATCCCGCTGCGGGAATTGATTGTCGAAGGTTTCAAGGAGCGAAGCGGGATTCTCGGGCATGGGCATTCAAAAGAGATTTGAGAGGACTACGCAAACAACCATTGATACAGGCGGGTGATATCCATGGTCGAGGCAAAGATCATCAGCGATAGCAAAAAGAGGAGCCCGCAAACCGTCAACTTATACTGTAGCTCCGCGTCCACAGGCCGGCCGCGGATCCATTCGGCGGCGAGGAACATCATATGCCCGCCGTCGAGCACGGGAATGGGCAGAAAATTGATCACGGCCAGATTGGCGCTCAGGATGGTCAAGAAGATGAGCATCGGCGCGACGCCATTGGAAGCGACCTGCGTCGCCGCCGTCAAAATCCCCGGAGGTCCCGAAAGATTCGTTGGCGAAAGTTGCAATGTCACTAGCCGATGCAACACCAGCAGTACCTCTTGAATGCGCTCCTTAGTTTCCCGCCGGCCGAGCCAGAACGCTTCTGCCCAGTCCTTGGCGACGTGCGTGCGGATCTCCATGTGCAAGTCGATGCCCCGCGACTCGTCAAAAACCGTGCTCGACGCCGCGGTGAAGATCTCTGCTGAATGAGTCTTTTCGCCGCGCTTGAACTCAATTCTCAGCGTTACATCCGGCTTGACCTCTTGCGACTCGGAAACGATCTTGAGCCAGAGGTTGGGATTCTTGTTTAGATCATACTTCTCTAATTTCGCGACTCGCTCGTCCAGTTCGTCGGGCTTAGCCCGCTTCGGCTGTACGAAGGTCGCCGTGAGCAGTTGATCGCCGGGCTTGATGTCGAGCTTCTCGGCAGAGCTTCCGGGGATGACCTCTGCCACCGTGGAAAGCAGGTCATAAGCGATTCCCAGCGGCTCGGCTGCCGCAAATCCACCCCGCGAGTAGTGGCCAACGGGAAAGAAATTGCGAGGCGCTTCCAGTGTTGCGGTCAGTTCTTTGTCAACGGGCTTGTTGTCTTTGCCGGCCCGCTTGACCTTGATGACCACTGTCTTGCCAACGCGGTCGAGCAACTGTTGCCCCAGCCACATTGGATCACCGACCGGTTTGTCGTCAATCGATTCGATTCGATCACCTGGCAAAATGCCGGCCGTTTCTGCCGGACTTCCTTTGCGAATTGCTGTTACTGGTCCCATTTGCAGAATGACGCCCAACTCTTGCAGGGGCATCTCGTCCAGTGAGACTTCGTGCTTCACGGGAGGAATCTTTGCCTTCGGATCAATGCCTGGCGGTCGTACTGCTTCGCGCTCGATGGTCAGTTGCAGTTTTCCGCGTGGACGTTGCACCAGCAGGGCGCTCATTTGCGCTCCCGTCGTAATCTCCTGGCCATCGACGGCAATGATCTTGTCATTGGTAATTAGCGGCTTGTCGGACTTGGGGAGCAATCGCAGCAAGCCGACCTTTGCCGCCTCGTCCGCCTTCTTGACATGTATCTCGGTCGTTGAGGGAGTTAGCAGGCCGACGGTAGGGAACTTGTTCCCTTCA
>JAYTUF010000920.1:0-3336 GCA_043744755.1 Anatilimnocola sp. | reverse complement strand
TTCCACCAGCGATCGAAATGAATGACATGCGAAGCGGCCGTCAGATTCAGGCCACTGCCGCCGGCCTTCAGGGAGATGACGAAATAAGCCCGGCGGGGATCGTTTTGAAACTGCTTGACGAGTTCCTGCCGCTTCTTCACGGGCGTGCTGCCATCGAGCACCAGGCCGCGCTCACCGAAAATCCCCGCGAGATAATCCGCGAGTGGCTCGGTCAGCGATTGAAACTGCGTGAAGACGAGGGCCTTCTCTTGCCGCTCCGCGATGGGTTCGCAGAGGAGTTTCAAGCGCTCAAACTTGCCGCTGTCGGCGGGGTCATAGGCTTCTTGCCGCAGGTATTGAGACGGGTGATTGCAGATTTGCTTGAGCTGCATCAGCGTGGACAGCACCAGTCCGCGGCGGGCCATGCCGTCGGCGACATCGAGTCGTTCTTCGAGTTCCTTCACCGCCCGCTGATAGAGGGCGGCCTGCTGCTTTGTCAGGCCGCAATCGGTCCGCATTTCGGTCTTCTCAGGTAGATCGGGCGCAATCTGCGGATCGGTCTTCAGCCGGCGAAGAATATACGGCCGCACCAGTTGCCGCAGCGAACCATAGGCCTCGGAATTATTTTGATTGCTCAGGCGTTTGATGTACTTCTTGAACTGCGCCGCATTGCCGAGCAGGCCCGGGCAACAAAAATCAAAGATCGACCACAAATCGCCGAGCTGATTTTCGACCGGCGTGCCCGTCAGCACGATCCGCCCCGCGGCGGGAATCGCTTTGACGCTGCGGGTCTGCGTCGAGCCGGCATTTTTGATGGCCTGCGCTTCGTCGAGCACGACCAGCGACCATGTCACTTGCGAGAGCCATTTCTCTCGGCGGGCGAGACCATAGGTGGTAATGACCAGATCGAACTCCGCCAATTCCGCCGCGGGGTCGTTCGCAATGACTGCTAACTTTTCGGCTGAGGTCTCGCTGCGATGAGCAAAGAAGATCCGCAGCGTCGGCGCAAACCGGATCAGTTCTTCCCGCCAGTTTCCCAGCAAGGAAGCCGGCGCAATGAGCAGACTGGGCGGGCGCGGCGCGGACGATTTCGCCTGTGCATGCCGCCGTTTGAATTGCAACAGCAGGTCGATAAGCTGAATCGTTTTGCCCAAGCCCATGTCGTCGGCCAGGCACGCGCCCAGGCCCAGTTCGGTCATGAACCAGAGCCAGCGCACACCGTCAACCTGATAGGGCCGTAGCGTCGCCTGCAGATCGCGGCCCGGCTGACAGGCCGACGATTGCTCCGGCTCGCGCATCCGCTGTAGCGTGTCGCGTAGCCAATCCCCCGCGGCCACGCGTGACCAGCCTTGCACCTGCTCCTCATCGGCACCCGCTTCCGTCATCTGCACTCCGGAGAGGAGCCGCATCCCTTGTAGAAAGCTGATGCCATCGGGGAGTTCGCTTTGCACTTGCTGCCAATGAGTAAGCGCCTGCTGAATCTTCTCACGATCGACCTGCACCCATTTGCCGCGGAGCAGGACCAGATTCTCGACGCTCTTCAATAGTTGTTGTTGCTCGGCAGCAGTCAGCGGCTCGCCATCCAGCGCCAGCTCAACTTCAAAATCAAGCAGCGAATCAAGGCCGACTACGCTCGCGGGCGAACTGCCGATGCGAACTTGCACCTGGGGCCGCGGCGGACGACGCGCCGACCACCAGTCAGGCAGCCGCATGACCACGCCCGCCTCTTCAATCCGCGGCGCTTCGGAGAGAAAACGATACGCCTGGCCGATGCTCCAGGCCTGCGGGGCAAACAGAGTTTTGCGATCGAGCAAATCGCGGACCAGCGGGCTGGTGTGCGCCGCGCGACGGACCGGCTCGAGCAGGGCTTCGAGTTTTGAGCGATCGCCGCTGACGGCATAGGTCCGCAGCGCTTCACCCAAGGGAAGATGCTTGAGCTTGGCGTCGCTTCCGAGTTGATGCGTGAACGTTGCGAGAAACGCAAACGGGCGATTGGGATCACGCTTGTTCTCGGCCAGATGAAACGTCACCCGGCCAAGCAAATGCCAAAGCGGATTGAGCGACTGCAGGTAGGCGGCCGGTCCTGCCTTATGTTCCTTCGCCTCCCGGGCCACATGCTGGGCTAACTCTTGCCACAGCGCGCGTAGCGAATCGACAGAAAGATACTCCAGGCCGCGCATCGGCGGCGCACTGATCACGAGTTCGGTGAGCGCGTCGGCCGAAGGCGGCACCACCGCGATCCATTCCTTCCAGCCGGCTTCGCCCAACTGGCAGATGGCGCGAAACAACTGCTGGGCAAAGCTGCGCCAGAAGATCAGTTGCGGCGATAGCTCGTGGCGATTCTTCTCCTGAGCCAGCCAAACCAAGCCCGTCGCGGAAGAGTCGGCGAGGGCCCGCGCAAAGTCCGGCGGGATTTGATCGCTCGCAAAGTCATCGTCCGCGGTGGCCGTGGTGGTCCGCAGTTGGCCCGCCGGATCGAGTGCCAGGATGGTGTGCATCTTTCCGAAGATAGCGGCTTGCGCGTCCACTGAAAACACAGCCAGCGAACCGGGCATTACAATTTGGATGACCGCCCGACCCCTGACGCAAGTTCCAACTCTTCCCCAGGTGATTCCCATGCCGTTGAGTTTTCGAATTCGTTCGTCGCACCGATTGCTAAGTGCTTTGTTGCTCGCGGGATTCATCTGCTCGCTCGCCTCATGCGGACCGCCGGGCATTCCCACCGTGCCGGTGAAGGGAAAGATCACGTTCGGCGGCGGTGAATGGCCCAAGCCGGCGACGCTTGACTTCGCGATGGTGCAGTCAGCGGCGGGGATGCCGAACACGCCGGCGTCGGTGGTGGTTCAAGCCGATGGCGCGTTTAACATCAAGCTAGTCCCCGGCCAGTACGTGGTGAATCTCACTTGCCAGGAAATTGAGATGCAGCCTGATAATCCCAATAGCGGCAAAAGCTTTATCCCTGACCGTTACCGGATCGGCGCCGATCGCCCTAAAGCTTGACGTACCCCTGGGCGCGAAGGGACCCATCGAAGTTAGTTGGGATGTGCCGAAGTCATAAGTGCCGAACGGTAGCGCACGTCGGCACTGGCAGTCGTCGCGGACGGACGTTAGTGAAGAATGGGTTTCTTCGGCGCGACTCCTTGGTCTGTCTGGCTCTCGTCACGACTATCCTCACTAGAGAATCGTCGTGACGCTGCCTTCGATCGCACTTATAGCTAGCGGCCACAAAATGAACTACCACCGAAGCTCAGCCGATTCGTACCAAATAGTTTGCCGAACTGTCCGGCGGTTGTTGCCTCTGGAACCCGGAGGGTTCGTAGCCAGTAGCCCCGGGTCGAGGCGTTAGCCGATACCCGG
>JAYTUF010000919.1:0-3338 GCA_043744755.1 Anatilimnocola sp. | reverse complement strand
TCATTTCGACCCGTGCGGCTCGGCAGGAGCCTCGCCCTCCCAAGTCGCGCCGCCCTCCCCAACGAGTTTGCGAACCGTCGCGAGCGCTTCCTTCACGTGCTTCGCGGCGAAGAATTGCGAGTTGAAGACCTGCTGCACGATCCCTTGCTTATCGATGACATAGGTCACGCGGCCGGGAATCAGGCCGAACGTCTTGGGCACGCCATACGCTTTGCGAAGCGAGCCATCGGCATCGCTGAGGAGCAGAAACGGCAGTTTCTTTCCTGCCGTGAATTGTTGATGACTGGTCAGTGAATCACCACTGACGCCAATCACGACGGCACCGGCTTGCACAAAGTCTTCGTAAGCATCACGAAACGCACAGGCCTGCGCGGTGCAGCCCGGGGTGTTGTCCTTGGGATAAAAGTACAGCACCACGGTTTGCTTGCCGAGGAAGTCTGGCAGCGAGATTGTTTCGCCCGTTTGTGTTTGACCAGTGAAAGTTGGTGCGGCATCGCCGACTTGGATGGATGGCATGGGATTTGACCGTAGGCCGGAACAACCGGTACTCCGCGCAGTTCCGGCAGACTTGCAAGTGGAACGTCACTTGGCCCTCGGTGCCGGAACTGCGGAGTACCTTGTTCCGGCCTACTGGCCAAGTAGAATTGAGGTTCACAATCGATTCTACAATCTTCTCCGCGGAAGGTCGCGATGCTTTTGTCTGCCGGATTTTTTTTGCTCGCTCAGGTCGGCTTGCTGGCCCAAACAGGTTTTGCCAAGACGTTGCTGGGCTATGTAGCCGTCGGCGTGCTGATTGTGATTGGCCTGGCGCTGATTTGCCGCCCGACCCATCGTCCGGCCGAAAAGCCGAAGCCGAAACAACAGAAGTAGGTAGCCGAACTCGTTAGCCAGTCTGCGTACTCGCAACATCAAACTGTTCCGCATGAAGCTTAAATGTGTGCCAGCCGATTTTCAGGTGGAAGAGGAGATCACGCTCCGCACCACCGGCGGCCCCTTCGCGCTCTATCTGCTGCAGAAGGAATCGATCGGCACGCTGGAAGCGATTGACCAGATCGTGAATCGCTGGAACTTCTCCCGTCCGCAGATTGCCTGGGCAGGCTTGAAGGATCGCCACGCGCGGACCAGCCAGTATGTAACGGTCAAAGGTGGACCGAAACAGTCGATGGAAGCGGGCGGCATCCAACTGCGGTTCCTGGGCTATGCCGCGCGGCCGGTGCATCCCCGCGACATCGTCAGCAATCGCTTCACCGTGGTGCTGCGCGATATGGATGCCGCCGAAATCACCGCTGCCGAGCGCACACTGGCCGAAGTCGCCCGCGAAGGCTTGCCCAATTATTTCGACGAGCAACGCTTCGGCTCGCTCGGTGAATCCGGCGTGTTCATCGCCCAGCCTTGGTGCCAAGGCGATTATGAAAAGGCTCTCTGGCTGGCGCTGGCCGAGCACAACGACCATGACCGGCCCGATGAACGCGAGCAGAAGCGCATCCTGCGCGAGCTGTGGGGCAAATGGCCGCAAGCGAAGGCGGCCCTCGCGCGGTCGCATCGCCGTAGCGTGATTACATTCCTGGCCGACAAGCCCGACCGGGTCGATTACAAACGGGCGCTGGCGCTGATTCGTCAAGACCTGCGCAGTTTGTGGCTGGCCGCGTATCAAAGTCATTTGTGGAATCAAATGCTGGCTGCCGTGCTGGAGCAGAATTGCCGGCCCGAAGATCTCCGCCGACAACGGATCGCGCGGCAGGACTTGCCCTTCTTCACCGCGCTGCCCGATGAAGACCGGGCGTGGTTGCACGCTTTTCAAATGCCGCTCCCCTCGGCTCGGCTGCACTTGGATCCGGGTGATCTCAAAGATTTGATTGACGACGTGATGGCCGCGGAAGGGATGCCGCTGCGCGAGGTCCGCGTGAAATATCCCCGCGATGCGTTCTTCAGCCGCGGCGAACGCCCGGCGATTTTTCTGCCGGAGTATCTCACCCACGAGACGGCGACGGACGAGATGTATTCCGGCCGCAGCAAGCTGACACTCAAATTCACACTCCGCCGCGGTTGTTACGCCACGATCTTTGTGAAGCGGATCACGGGGCTGGCGCTGCCGGATGAAGAGGATGTGGAGGAGGAAGCGCCGGTGGAAGAAGCGCCCGGGTAGCGCGCCCGCGCGCGACGCGGCGAAATGGGGCGATTCTGGCTTGCACGCCAGGCACATTGGCGAGAGAATTCAGGTTCCTCGCCCCGCCTGGCTTCCTGCCTGCCGCCACTCGCCTCACAACATCCCGCCTGGAGTTCCCGTGATGAAACGGTTGCTGATTTCGTATTCCCTCTTTCTTGCCCTAACTGTTATTGTCACCAATGCCTTCGCGCAAGTTCCGTTCGCCGCCGGTGATTGGCCGCAGTGGCGGGGCCCGAATCGCGACGGCATCAGCCTCGATCAAGGGCTGCTGAAGGAATGGCCCAAAGATGGTCCGCCCGTTGTCTGGCAAGTTGATGCGGTGGGCGTGGGGTATTCGTCACTCGCGATCAAGGACGGCCGCATCTACACGCAGGGTGATCTCGACGGCGTCGAGCACATCATCTGTCTCGATGCGAAGGATGGCCGCGTGATTTGGCAGGTGCAGCCCGCGCCGGTGGCTGCGGTGCTCGCGACGAAGATCGAGAACGAACTGAAGCAGCTTGATAAGGACAAAAACGGCAAGATCGAGGAGCTGGAAGCCATTGCCCGCTTTGGCTGGGACTGGAACAAGTATGACAAGCCGGGCAGCGGTGATTTGGCCACCATGGCCCAGCAGCGCTCGACCGCGCTGTTCCAGGAACTCGATAAGGACACGGACGGCAAGCTGACATTTGCGGAAGCGGGTAACGTGCTCCGTGATACGTTCGAGCGGCTCGATACGGCCGAAGCCGGGGCCGATGCCAAGCAAGTCGCGGGTGCGCGAACCGCTGCCTATCTCAAAGAACTCGACAAAGACGGCGACGCCAGGCTCTCGAAGCAGGAAGTGAAGAACACCGCCCTCGAGCGTCACTTCGGCCGCATTGACGTGCAGGATTCGGTGACGAAGAAGGGTGACGACCTGCTTTCCGAGGAAGAACTGCAGGCTTCCTTCGTCAAGTTTGAAGCGGGCCGCGATGGCGTGGTGGTGCCCGCTGAACTGGCGGCGTATTACGTCAAGAATAAGATTGCCGGCGATGGCGAACTCTCGGCTCAGGAGTTGAAGACAGCGGTCGGCGGGTTTCGCAACGGCCAGGGGGACGGTCCCCGCGGCACGCCGACTGTCGATGGCGACCGGGTCTATGCCGAAGGGGGCAACGGCGATGTCACTTGCCTGGCAGCCGCAACCGGCAAG
>JAYTUF010000918.1:0-3342 GCA_043744755.1 Anatilimnocola sp. | reverse complement strand
TTCCTGAATCCATTCATCGCAGTCCATAATGAACCAAATTCCGGCACCCCAACGCAAGCTCAAAATCTCGCGTCAACGTCAACTTGGAATCAGCCTAGCCACGCGCTACCCGTTTTCATTTCTTGCGGCCTCTCCCCTCCCGTCTCTCGGCCCTTAGAATGAACTCATGGCGCAGAAACAACCAGCGGCGAGCGAACCTTTCACCGAACAGGTCGAAGTCTCCGGCCACATTATCGACAGCCTGATCCTGCCGAAGATACTGGACGTCATCACCGCTTCCGGCGGCGCGTTCAAAATTGAGCGAATCACCATCGGTCAGGCGCGGAAGGATCCGAGCTATGCACTGCTCGAAGTGAGCGCCCCAACCGACGAACGGCTGCAGCAGATTCTGGCCACGATCGCCGATCATGGTGCGGTAACGGTGTCGGGCGCGGATTGCCGGTTAGTCGCCGCGGACATGGATGGCGTCTTCCCGGAAGGCTTTTACAGCAGCACCAACCAGCGGACTGAAGTTCGCTTGAATGGCGAGTGGGTGGAAGTGCAGTTGCAAGAGATGGACATGGGCGTCGAAGTCGATCCGCAAGCGCAATCGGCCACTTGCCGCGCGATGACGGAAGTCCGGCTGGGAGAGATGTACGTCGTGGGTCATGCAGGGACGCGCGTGCATCCGCCCGAACGGCAACAGCAGCAGCCTGGCTTTGAGTTCATGAACAGCCCGGTCTCGACCGAAAAGCCCAAAGGGGTTGCCATTCGGCAAGTGGCCGTGGAAATGTTTCGCACCAAACAAGCGGGCGGCAAGACACTGCTCGTCGGTGGACCGGCCATCGTCCACACTGGCAGCGATGAACACGTGTGCGAGCTCATCCGCCGCGGCTACATCCACCGCTTGTTCGCGGGGAACGCGCTGGCCACGCACGACATCGAGCAATCACTGTTTGGCACGAGCCTCGGCGTGCGGCTCGATTGCGGCGACATTGTTGAAGCCGGGCACGAACATCACCTGCGGGCCATCAACCGCGTCCGCCGCTGGGGCGGCATCCGCCCGGCCGTCGAGAAAGGCGAACTGAAAAGCGGCATCATGTATGAATGCGTCACGCACAACGTCCCCTACTTGCTCGCCGGCAGCATCCGAGACGACGGCCCGCTAACCGATGTCATCACCGATTCGCTCGTCGCCCAGCAGCAGATGCGCGAGCAAATCCGCGATGTCTCGTTCTGCTTGATGGTGGCTACGACACTGCACTCGATCGCCGTTGGCAATCTCTTGCCCGCCTGGGTAAAAGTGGTCTGCGTCGATATCAACCCCTCGACCGTCATCAAGCTTAACGACCGCGGCTCGTTTCAAACCGTGGGGCTGGTCACCGATGTCGAGCCATTTTTCCGTTCACTGCTCGCTGAAATTGACCGGCTAGAGAAGTAGCCTGCAGCCGTGCTGCGGGCGTGTCAATGGCAATGAAATCGTTCACACTCGCTCGCAGCACGGCTGTGAGCTACGTGACCTTCACATGAAAAACGTCCAGCGCATTCTCGAAACGTGTCTTTGCGTCAACGACCTCGCCGTTGCCCGCAAGTTCTACACGGAAGTCCTCGGCCTCACTGTCTTTGCCGAGCAAACCGACCGGCACCTCTTCTTCCGCATCGGCGACCAGATGCTGCTCCTCTTCGACCCCAAAGAAAGCAGCAAACCCCTGGGAACCATTCCGCCGCACGGCACCCACGGCGCGGGACACGTTTGCTTCGCCGTGCGCGAAGCTGAACTGGACGAATGGCAACGGCAACTCAGCGAACGAGGCGTAGCGATCGAGAGCATTCACCTTTGGCCGCAGGGTGGCCGCTCGATCTACTTTCGCGACCCGGCGGGGAACAGTTTGGAGTTCGCCACGCCGCGGATTTGGGGGATCGCGGAGTGTTAACGCTTGATATCCGCGAACAATCGCGTTGAGACGCCCAAGAATTCACAGACTTTTTGCACATTCGCCCGGCTGAGCGTGCGTTTGTCCGCCAGCACTTCCGAAATCGTGGACTTCTGAATTCCCGTCCGCTTTACGATTTCGGCCTGGGAAATGTTCTTCGCATCCATTAAGTGCTGCAGCATCGCGCCGTCGGTGGCAGGTTTGATCGTGACGTGATGCTCCTCGTAGTGCTCGACCAGGTCGGTCAGCGCACCCAGATATTGCTCCGCGCCGGGAGCCAGCGGCTCGCGCGCGAGCAGCCTGTCGAGCATGGCGATGGCGGCATCGAGTTGCTTGTCACCCTTGATCGAAGCGAGCGGAAATTGTTTGATGAGCGCTAGGTAGTCATCTTGCGCGGCGCGTTCTCTGGTTCGCGGCATGGCGAGGTTCTCCTCCAACTGCGGGTTTGTTTCGGGCGAGTTTTCGCGTTCGCAGTTGGGCCGGAGCAGGAGTGAAGCAACCGCATTCCGTTTTTCAGTACGTTCGATCATATTCCGCGTGGGTCATGATCTTCAGAACGTAAACCAGATGGGAATGAAATCGAATACGGAAAATCAACCGAAATTCATTGTGCAAAATATTGAAGACCACACAGTCCCAACGATGTCGGCGGACGGAATGACTCTGGTTAAGTCCTGGTAACTGGTCTAATCGGCTTCCCTCACACGCTGATGCCAAGCTTCGAGCGGCTTCTTGGCCAACGCATGCACATGCCAAAAGTCTCGCAATTTCTTCTTGGAGATAATGCGCACAAATGGCCTTGGTTAGTTATCGGGCGATTCAATATTATAGTTCACAAAATGCGAACGTGCGAGTCGCTTCCTAGGCCTTAAACAAGCGTACCCCGCATGCGAAGAGCGGGGTTTTTTGTGCGCAGGGGCGGGCCTTTCCTGCGATGGATTGTTGAGAAGCGGCGGGCTGGTGTGGGGCGATCGGCGGGAGACTTTCGGGGTTGGTTGTTGACGGCGAGTGTGGAGCATTCCGAACTCCGGGGTCTTTGGTGGGCGAGGCTCGTCGGCCATGCGACGTTGCCGCGCCAAGAGTTTCAGGATCGCAGCGGGCGTGATCGCGCGGCGGGAAGGAACTGATCGACCCAGACGGAAGAAGATGGGTTGCCACGAATCATAGGCGAGCAGACGCACGATCAACTGTCGGCCCGTCTTCAGGATCTGCGAGGGTAACCGCAGGAAGTGATTCACGAACGTGCGGAACTCACAGCCCAGCAGTTGTTGCTTCTGCGTTTGATGTTGTTCTTGCCAGCGTCCCGGTTCGGCCGGCAGCCAGAGCGTCAGTTTTGAAGTTGCGCTTTTTCTGAATGCTAGCCGGGGAATTGATCTTGCCTGAAACAAAGCAAGCCCTGTCCTATGACTGGATCATTGGATTCTCACCG
>JAYTUF010000917.1:0-13192 GCA_043744755.1 Anatilimnocola sp. | reverse complement strand
GAAACCGTTACCCCTTTCGCGACTGGCAGCACCCGCAGCGGACTAACGGCCGAAACCTCCTGCACGTTCATTGGTCCGGCCGGCGTGGACCCGAATTGAATCTGCGTGACTTCCGCGCCAGTGAAACGATGCTCTCGCAGCAGGATGCCGCTGAGCTGCAGCAGTTGTTGCACTTCCTGCCGCTTGAGCAGCCGCGGCTCATCGCTGGCCGGTGCGGCGATGAGCGCGATTCCTTCGAGCAACCGAGCTTCATCTGCGTCACTGGTCAACACCTCGGCTACATCGCCCAAGCGGACGATGCCGCGGCCCGTCGTCGCGGATGCATGAAAGCGGATTTCAGCAGCGTCGGCCGACCACTGACTGCTGACGAGCATGGCGGCGAACAACATACGTTTTCTTAGTTGGATGGTCATGGTTTAGCTCCGCCGCAGGTTGGAGATGAGCTGCAGAATTTGATTGCCGGCTTGAATCGCCTGGCTGTTCAGCTCGAATGAACGCTGCGTCGTGATCAGATCGATCAGCTCTTGCACAGGCTCGACGTTCGATGCTTCCAAAGTCCCTTGTCGTAAGTCGCCCAAGCCTTGTTGCCCGGGACTATTCGTGACGGCCACCCCCGAGGATCCCGTAGCGGAGTACAGGTTTTCGCCTAACTTCAGCAAGCCTTCGGGATTGGGGAACAGGGCGAGCTCGATCGTGCCTTGCTGCGCCTGATCGGGCTGACCTGCCTGGCTCACGAGCACGCTGCCATTGGCCGAGATGGTGATGGCGGTGGTGTTTTCAGGAAAAGTGATATTCGGCACCACCAGCCGCCCGGTGCTGGCGCTGCCAATCACCAGTTGCCGGTTGGCATTGATCGAAAAATTTCCGCCGCGAGTATAGACCGTTTGATTCGTGACGGGATCCTGCACCTGAAAGAAGCCTTGACCAGCGATGGCGACATCCAGCGCGGCGCCGGTGTTTTGAAAGGCGCCCTGGCCGAACTCCGTCTGCACGCTTTGCACCTTCGAACCCAGACCAATGGAGGTGCCCGTCGCCGTCAGGTTCTGTTGCTGGTCCTGGGCGCCGGGAAATCTCTCGTGCCGGTAGAACGAATCCTCAAAATTCACCCGGCCCTTCTTAAAGGCCGTGGTGTTCACGTTCGCCAGATTATTGGCGATGACGTCGAGCTTGGTTTGCAGCGACTCCATGCCGGTCGCGGCCGTGTATAGGGTTTGCACGCTCATGAATTGTCTTCCTTGACAGTTCCGACGATAAGTCTTGAATCGTTACGAGGCCGGCCGCAGCACTCGCGAGATCAGCGAGCCGGTGATTTGGTCGTGAGTCTGCATCATCCGAATGTTGGTTTCATAAGCTCGCGACGTGGCGATGAGCTCGGTCATTTCCGCAAGCGAACTAACGCTTGAAACTTCCTGAAAACCGCTGCGGATGCGACGATCTTCCGGCGGGATGGTCTCCCAGCGATCCGTCTTACTCTCAAAATAGTTCTGCCCTACCTTTTTCAAATCGCGGAGGTCGGTGGGACGACGCAGGCCAATCTCGCGAATGTCGCCCGCCTGCTGAATGCGGCCGCCGGAGAGCAATTCCCAGGGAAGGCGTTGATCGATTTGAATTGGCGTGCCATCGCTGCTCAGCACCGCGTCGCCTTCGCCCGTTTGCAATTGACCTTCATTGTTCAATTCAAAATTCCCCGCCCGCGTGAGCAACTGCTGATCGCCCCGTTGGACCATGAAGAACAGATCGGGGAGCTCGAGCGCCATGTCTTTCGCATCGCCGGTCGGCTTGAACTTGCCCAGCCGAAACTCCGTGCGTGTTTCCGCCAGATCCACGCCGCCGCCCAGATCGTTCCGCGAACGTGAGCCGCGGACGTCTTCGCCCCGCTCGATGGCTTCGCTCTCGCGAGCTTGCAAGATCGCCAGCTCACGCTTGAAGCCCACGGTATCAACGTTGGCCAGATTGTTGCTCAGCATCTCCACCTTCTGGCTGAGAGCATTCGCGCCGGCCGCGGCGGTATAAAGTCCGTAATACATGTTCAGAATATGACGAGAAATGAGTAGAAAAGACCACAGCGAGAATCGAGTGATCCGGTTGCGGTCTCGCACTCAAAAGCAATCGCCGTGCCGAGAGAGAAAGAGGGTTTAGAAGTGACAAATGCTAGCGAGGCTAAGGCGTGTGGAGAGCGAAGATTAGCGCTGCAGTTCGTCCAGAATCATCACTGCGGCAGACACTACGCCAGCAGTGTTCAACGAGCAGAAACTGCCGATGGGAAGAGGCGAATGCTGCCGCACGATGGACTCCCTCTCCCCGGTACGCCGGGGAGAGGGTTAGGGGTGAGGGCAGTGGTGAGGGGCGGGGTTGCGACACGAGCAACCATTCTCGAAAACCAGAAAGGGGATGGTGCATGGTGATTGAAGTAGTGGGGTCTAGCTCGCTTCATCCCTCACCCCATCCCTCTCCCCGGAGTACCGGGGCGAGGGGGCTACTCGCCGCTGCGCGGCAAGCCAACTTGTTACCCTACTTATCTTCTTTCTTCTCTTCCTTCTTCACTTCCGGCAACTTTCCGACGAGCGGCGTGATATTCTCGCGCAGCCAGATGTTGCGGAAGCGGACGGGGTTGCCGTGGAACTGAATGTGGAGCGGCTCTTTGGCGGCGTGCTTGCTGTACTTAGGAGCTTCGACATAGGACGTGCCACCGATCAGTTCGAAGTGATTGTGCAGCAACACGCCATTATGCAGCACGGTGACGTACGCGGGTTTCTCGACGCTGCCATCGTCTTTGAAGGTCGGGGCAGTGAAAATGATGTCCAGCGATTGCCACTCGCCCGGTTTGCGCGAGGCGTTCACCATTGGCGGCTGCTGCTTGTAAACGCTGCCGCATTGGCCATCGAAGTAAGTTTCATTGTCAAACGAATCAAGCACCTGCACTTCGTACTTGCCCATCAGATAAATGCCGCTATTGCCACGCCCCTGCCCTTGCCCCTTCACTTCAGCCGGCGTCGCGAACTCGACATGCACCTGGCAACTGCCGAACTTCTCCTTCGTCGTAAGCCCACCCCCCTTGGCCGTCGCGATGCCGTCGCCAATCTCCCACTTGTCGCCGCCATTCCAGGCATCAAGGTTCTCCCCCGCGAACAGAACGACAGCATCGCTGGGGGCTTTGTCCGGTTGGGCATCAACCATCGGCGGCATCGGCCAGATGATGCCGCTTTTGTATTCATCGACCCAGATCGCGCCCGCGGTAAGGGTGAAACAAGTAAGAACGATTAAGGCTGTCACATTCAGTTTCATTTAATCCTCAGCAAAAGCTACTCGATGACTTTATCAATATCGGGAAACAGCTCGTCCGATGGAGTGGTTACGTCCGACGGGAAGTAAATTCTACGTCCATTGAGCAGGACGAGGGCAGTGATCATTCGCACTCGCTTGGTGGCTTGGTCGCGCGACTCTCCGGAAGCCATGACGCCGCCAACGTCGGGAATTTGCGCGATCCAACGACCATCAGCCAATTGAACGTCTACTTGAAGTGAAGCCAGTTTGCTGGCCACCATTCGTTCGGCTTCGAGTTCAAACCGAATTCGATCATCACTCGGACTCATCGGCACGTATCGACCATAGGGCACATAGCCGCCCGTATGTTTGAAGTTGAATTGTTGGCGGATTAATCCGTCGAACATCTCAATGGTCGTGCAGCGGTCAATGTACCAGCCGAGGGTCAGTCCGACCGTTAGCAGCGTCCAGCCAAGATCGCGAGTAGAGAACTTCACATGATCCTCCTCGGTGACGTCGAACAATAGAATGATCGCCATCTCTGCCAACACTTATTTCCCATCGCACCGAGACTCGAGCACGCAATTCCTTAAGGCCAACACGCGTTCGACAGCCTCGTCCCTTGTCGCTCCATAGGCCATCACACCTGGCAATTCAGGGACTTCCGCAATCCAACGGCCATCCACTTCTTGTTCAACTTCGATTTCGAACGGCGGCATCATTTTACCCTAGGGTCAGCACAGGCTGTGGTCCGCACAGCGGACCCTACGGCTTACTCCTCATCCCCTCTCAACTTCGCCAGCACGCTGTAATCTTCCAGCGTGCTCGTATCTTGCACCGTCTCTTTCCCCCCCGCGATGTCACGCAATAAACGCCGCATGATCTTGCCGCTGCGGGTTTTCGGCAGCGAACCGGTGAAGCGGATTTCGTCGGGGACGGCGAGGGCGCCGATTTCTTTGCGCACATGCTTCTTCATTTCTTGCTTCAGCGCTTCGGTCGCCTCGCCGCTCTTGAGCGTAACGAACACCACCACGGCTTGGCCTTTGAGCTCGTCCGGCCGGCCGACTGCGGCGGCTTCGGCCACGTTGGGATGGCTGACGAGGGCGCTCTCGACTTCGATGGTGCTCAGCCGATGGCCGCTGACGTTGATCACGTCATCGATCCGGCCCATGATCCAGTAGTACCCATCGTTATCCTGCCGGCTGTTATCGCCGGTCAGGTATTTGCCGGGAACCTTCGTCCAGTATTGCTGCACGTAGCGGTCATCATCGCCCCACAGACCGCGGAGCATACCTGGCCAAGGCTTGTCGATGCAGAGCATGCCCCCTTGGTTCTTATCGACGGACCGCAACTGCTCATCGAGAATGATGGGCACCACGCCGGGCATCGGTTTAGTGCAACTGCCGGGCTTGGTCGCGATGGCGCCGGGCAGCGGCGACATCATGATGCCGCCGGTCTCGGTCTGCCACCAAGTATCGACGATGGGGCAGCGGCCGCCGCCGATTTTGTGGTGATACCACATCCAGGCTTCGGGATTGATTCCTTCGCCGACCGTGCCCAACAGACGCAAACTGGATAGATCGTGCTTATCTACATGGTGATCGCCCCACTTGATGAACGCGCGAATCGCTGTTGGGGCTGTGTAGAGAATCGTCACGCGATGCCGCTCGATGATGTCCCAAAAGCGATCTTCCTGCGGCCAATTGGGGGCACCCTCGTACATCACAACCGTCGCGCCGGCTGAGAGCGGACCGTAGACGATGTAACTGTGTCCAGTCACCCAGCCGCAGTCGGCGGTACACCAAAAAATATCATCGTCGCGGTGATCGAAGACCCACTCGAACGTCTTCTTCACATACAAGTTGTAGCCAGCCGTTGTATGACGAATGCCTTTCGGTTTGCCGGTCGAACCGCTGGTATAGAGAATGAATAGCGGATGTTCGCTATCGAGTTTCTCCGCCGGGCAATTCGCGGACGCAGAGGCAACTACATCGTGCCACCAATGATCGCGGCCGGTCTTCATCGCCGGCTGATTATTCGCCCGCTGCACGACCACGCAATGCTGCACAGTCGGCGACTTGGCCAGCGCCGTATCGACGGTCTCTTTCAGCGGCAACAGCTTGCCCCGCCGCCAACCGCCGTCGGCCGTGATGACCACCTTAGCCTTGGCGTCGTTGTTGCGGTCGGCGATCGCTTCCGCGGAGAAGCCGCCGAAGACCACGCTGTGCACGACGCCGATGCGTGCACAGGCGAGCATCGCGATGGCCAGTTCCGGAACCATCGGCATATAGATTGTCGCGACGTCTCCCTTCTGTAAGCCCAGGCTTTTGAGCGCACTGGCGAACTTGCAAACCTCGCGGTGGAGTTGTGAGTAAGTGTACGTCCGCTGTTCGCCCGGTTCCCCCTCCCAAATCAGCGCGGCTTTGTTCTTCCGCCAGGTGGCTAGATGCTTATCAAGGCAGTTATAGCTGACGTTGGTCTGCCCGCCGACGAACCACTTCGCAAACGGCGACTGCCAATCGAGCACTTGGTCGAAGGGCTTGAACCAATGCAGGTCGCTCTTGGCCAACTCTCCCCAGAATTTCTCGGGATCGCGGATCGAATCCTGATAGAGTTTTTCGTAGGCCGCGAGCGAGCCGATGCCCGCCCGCGCTTGAAACTCCGCGCTGGGCGGAAACAGACGCTCTTCCTGCATTACTGAATCAATCTGGCCACCACTCATCGCCAACCGCCCTAGCTTGTGCTCAAAAAATGCTTGCAGAATCCCTGGAGAGTTTCGCGCGCCGCGTCGTGCAGCAGGCGCTTATCATCGCCGGTGAGAGCGCGGCGGAAAAGGGGCGAGGGCGGGGGAGGAGTCGTGAGGTCAGGAGTTCCGTCACTTGCCTCTCATCCCCTCCCTACCGCGGCACAATCTGCGGCCACGACACATCCGCGCGGGTGTGCAGGCGGCCGGCGACTTCGGCCAGATCGGGGCGCTGGGCGAGCAATTGGGTCAGCACGTCGGTCACGCTGAGGGGGCCGACTTCAAAACAGAGGAGCAGGTCGGCGCCCGGAGCTTCGATCAAAGCGGGCGGCATTTGGAACGATGTGGCGCTCAAGCATTGCCGCCACTGTTCCGGGTCGCGGGTCGCCTGGGAACGCTCGGGGATCGCGCAGAGCAGGCGGCGCTCGGCGCGGGCGCCTTGCCAC
Source organism: Anatilimnocola sp. (assembly GCA_043744755.1). Classification (GTDB taxonomy): domain Bacteria; phylum Planctomycetota; class Planctomycetia; order Pirellulales; family Pirellulaceae; genus Anatilimnocola. The sequence goes on along the minus strand of JAYTUF010000917.1, from coordinate 6,739 downwards.
TGCGGCCTGGCTTGCTCGACTAGCGTTCGCCAGTCAGCGGCCAACTGCGGATCGATGGCGGCCCCTTCGGCCAGAACCGCGGCGATATCGAGCGATTCGAGCTGCTGCAGAATCATCTTACGGCTTTCACTCTCCAGCAACGTAAGCAGCCTCGTTCGTGCGTCGCCACCGCTGGTCAGCGTTGAGAGCAAGCCGCCGCTGGGGGCGAGCGCCAGGCGCGACAACAGCTCATCCAATACGCCGGCTTGATCGCCAGTGCTGGCGGCGAGTTGGTCGGAAACCAGTTTGCGGAGTTGACCGAGCAGTTGAGGTGAGCTGTCCTGCGATTTTGATTCCTGGCTGTCATCAAACACGCCGGCGAGCAATTGCAATTCACGATTCAAGTCAACGAACAGATCACCGGAACTGCTCAGAATGCTTTGCAACGCCTGCACGACCTTCCCCGCGAGTACCGCGGCAAAGTCTTGCAGCCGCAAGCGACAGAACTGCACGAAAGCGGCTTCGGGATCCGGTCCTTGCATCTTCTTGCTATTGCTACGAGCCTTTTTCCAATCGGCGGGCAGGGCGACTAGATATTGTTCGAGCGATCCCGTCTCTTGAGCCAAGCGCCTGCGAATTTCGCGTAATTGATCGAGCAGGATACGGAAGTGACCTTGAAACCAGGCGAGCGATTTTTGGGCGGTGTATAACCGTTGCTCGGGATCCTCGAGCCAGTTCGCGAGATACTGCTGCAACGCAGTGCCATAGGCGGCAATTCGCTCCTTGAAGGCTCCTTCGGTGGCTTGCAATAAAGCAGGCACGCCCGCGGCTTGTCCGGGCGCGACCGCTTCCGAAGTGCGAGCGCCAAACAACTCGGTGGCGGTCGAGAGCCAGCGTGAAACCGGCGAAGCCGTGCCCGCTTCGCGCGCGATGGCCTGCGTCAAATCTTGAAAGAAGCGATTGGTGTCTGCGTCGAGCACATTGCCGGCAAGCTCGACCAGCTGCTGCAGCAGCGGTTCAGCTTCGAGGCCCCAGGCGGCGGCCTGTTGCTGAGCCTGCAATTCGAGAAACGCATCTTTCACCCGGCATTCAGAACCGGTCCCTGTTTTTCGAGACGGAATGATGCTGGTGGCCCGCGTGGAACCAGAAACCTGCAATGGTTCCAATGGTTTCGGTTTACCTAGCCAGCGTTCGATCACTACCTGACACAAGCGGCGAACTGCGCGTGCGGCCAATTCATCGTGCGTGAAACCGACGCGCACGAGACCTGCGGTACGGAATTGGGCCTGGGCGGGGGCGTCGGTAGGGAACGGCGGCGACGCATTTTCCGTGGCCCGAAAGAAGCCATCAGCCGGCGTCGCGATCTCGAGCGCGAGCAGGTCCGCCAAACGATCGCAGGCAGCTTCGAACTCTTCGCTGGCCAGTTCTTCGCCCAAGTGAATTAGTTTGGTGCGGGGCGGCTGATCGATGGTGCGGGCTTTGAGACCACAGGCCGGATCGCCCGGAAAATGAGCACCCGTGTGGAGCAGGTGTTGCCATTCGGCCAGCAGGGCGCAGGTATTGGCGGTTGCCAGTTGAGCACCAGCGGCGTTGCGGGGAGTCGTATGGGCCAGGACTACACTTATGTCGGCGTTGCCAGGCATGGAATCAGTGGCCCGTCGTTCGTCCAGCAATTGCTGCAAACCAATGACAATATCGAGCACCATGCCGCCGCCAGTGCCGCCACCCGTGCCCGCGACGACGACGATCCGCGGCGCTTGCGGTTGATCGCCGCCCGGCAACGGGCGAGCGAGGTTCGCAAGTGCGGTACGGGCAGCGGTCCAGATCACATCGGCTTGATCGACCATTGCCAGCCGTCCCAGCGGCCGCAAGCCTTCCGTCTGCTGCGAACGGGGAATGTTGTAAAGCCAGCGGCGACCCAGCCATTCCAGCATCTTGCGCGAGTCATTGCGATAATCGGAACTGCGGCGCAACGGCAGGTGAATCAGATCCTCGGGTCGCAATGTGCTGGTGCGAGACGAGGTTTGGTTGGCTTCCAGCGACTCCCGCCGATCGGTATCGAGCACCAGCGTTTGCCAGGCGGCGCCGTGAGGTTGCTCCGCAAACCGGTGTTTCAGACGGGCGACAACCTTTGCACCCAGACCTCCAATGCCGACAATCAGCGTAGGCTGCGGCACCCAGTTGAGCGCATCGAACTCGGGAGGCGGAGCATCGCTGGCCTGCAACGCCTGCTCCCAATCGATAACCAGATCGTGTTCAGACGATGCCAATCGCTGTTGTTCGTTCTGTAGCGCATCGGCGGCCTCCGAAGCTTCGTCTAAGCTGGCCAGCATCTGATCCGGGGTCCGCGCCGATTCGTTGCCGTAGGAGAGCGGGGCCTCGAATGATTCGGCGGGCTTGGCTGCGGCCACCAGAACATTGGCCTGCGTGGCGCCTTGAGTAACGTACTTGCCTGCTTCGTTGCCCAAATCACTCCGAGAATTCGTCATTCGCGCCGCAACAATTTGCAGCGTGGCTTTATTCAGCGCGGCGACCAGCTCGCGGCAATTGCCGAACCGCTCGTTGGGATTCTTCGCCAGACCCTTGCCGATCACCTGCTGATCGGCTTCCGGTAGCGCCGCCATGCGCGGCCGGGCATTCAGGTGCTGGGCTGCTAGTTGCGCGGCGGTCTTGCCAGGAAAGGGCAAAACGCCGCTGAGCATCTCTTGATAGACGATGGCCAGGCTGTATTGATCGCTGTGTTTCGTCGGTCGTCCTTCAAAGACTTCCGGCGGCGCGTAGATGGGAGTCAAACCGCCCATCATGGAGTTTGTCCCTTCGTGCAGGTCTTTCACCAGACCAAAGTCCGCGACCTTGACGCGACCGCCGACGAGCAGCAGATTCTCGGGCTTGACGTCAAGATGTTGCAGCGAGTGATGCTCGCTCATGTAATCGAGCGCGTCGGCCGTATCGCGCAGGTGCTGCAGCAATTCGTCGCGGGGGATGCCCGGGCGGCCCTCTTTGCGGCATTGATCGAAACGATCTTTCAAACTGTTATCCGCGAGCTCGGTGACGAACAGCAATTGGCCATCGACAATTTCGATTCGCTCGATCGACAGCAAGAACGGATGGCGCACACCTTTGATCCGCTGACTCGCCTTCATTTCGCGGGTGGCGCGATCTTCGTCGAGCAGGCCGTAGACGAACTTGATGGCTTTGATGAGTCCGCCGGGCGCTTCTGCCGTCCAGACTTCGCCATATCCCCCCGCGCCGATGCGCTGGATGAGGCGGTAGCCCGGGATGGGTTCGCTGGCTTTGCGGAGAACAGCAGGCACGGGTACGGGGTTCCTTTCCGAGGAGCCCTTTCCGAGCGGCCCGCCTCTGCGCCGAAAAATTCGCGCAGCAGCCTTCCGCCTATCAGTAAATCAAAGTGGCTCATTAATAATCTGTCACACGAATTGCGCGTCAGCGAGAATTTGCGGATGAGGAAAGAAGGGGCGGGGACAACGCGCTCCCCCGCAGAATCGTGGACGGCGGTGCAATCGTTAGAACCGGCGGAGGAAGTTTTGAGTTCTGAAAGTTCTGAGTTCTGAGACAGGAGAAACGGTGTATTTCGTTCCCTATATCTCAGAACTCAGAACTCAAAACTCAGAACTCAGAACTTCCTCGCCTACCGCAGGGTCGGTCCGCGCTCATTGCGGGTCATGGCTTGCCGCAGGCCGTCGGTGAACTGCGAAGGGTTCTGCCAGAATGCTTTCAGCGAGGCATCGTCGCTGAAGAGATAGACTTGCTTGCGGTAAGTCAGGCTATAGGTCGCCGTGCCATCGACGAGTTCGCCGGTCTGCATGAACCGGACCGGATCGTAGCCCACCAGGACGGGGCTGTAACGATCCGGGGCGAGCAGAAACTTTTGTTGCTCGGCCTCGGAGGCGAACAGAAATGTGCGGCGGCGATGGATCGCGCCGAATTGCAACTGGCCTTTCTTCCACTTTCGCTCATTGGCCAGCGTCACGGGGCAGAAACCATCCATCGCAATCGGATAGCTGCCGCTGGCAATCGCTGCCGGAGGTGGAGCCAGGGCGGGGTTGGTTTCATAAGCGGAAGCCGAGCCTGTACTCGCAGGCGCTAAAGTCTGGGTCGGTTGCGCAGAGAAAGGAGCAAATGCCGGAGCGCCCGCGACGGACGGCGGTTGCCAACTTGCACCAGCGGCCGCCGGTTGTGACAGTGGCTGAGCGTAACGGTTGATCACTTCCTTGGCAGTATCGGCCGCCGCCTGCGTCGATTGCTGGGCAGTTTGCGATACTTGCTGAGTCGCTTGCTGGGCAGCTTGGGTTGTATTCAGCATCGTTTGATTCGCCTGCGCTTGGCCATACTGCCAGGCTTGCTGTCCTGCTTGTTGCACGTTTTGCTGAACCCGTTGGGCCGATTGCTGAACCTGTTGGGCGGTCTGCTGCGCTGTTTGTTGAGCAGCCGCCGCCGCACCCGGCGCAATCCAAGGCGCCGGCGCTTCCGCCTGGTTGCTGACCTGAGCAATCGCGTTGCTGGGCGAGGCCATGAGCCATGGCGCGGCGGGACTCGGAGCGGCAGCCTTGTTCGTTCGTCCCGCGCCAACACCAGCGGTGGCAGCCACGGCGTTCGTCAAGTTGATATAGTCGTCTGGCGCTTGCGGGCTGACGCTGCGCTTCACTTCGAGCCCCTCCGGCGTCACGAAGACATCCGTGGGCCATTGCTGCACTTGATACTTGGCTGCCAGCGCGGGCGTCTTGCGGACATGCACCTTCACCGGCACATAGTTGCGACCCACGGCTTCCGCTACCGCCGCCTGGCTGAAGACATTCCGCTCGACGCGCACGCAAGGCGGGCAATCGTCGGAATAGAAGTGCAACAGCACCAGCTTGCCTTGAGCATTGGCTTGCTGACATGCCTGTGCAAAATCCGCCGCCCAAGGCAACTGATCCTCAGCGGCCGAAGCCAGAACGCAGCAAGCCAGGAGTAAACCAGCAGCCAGAGAAGTTCGCACAGCCATGTTCGCACACTTTCCCAGAATGGACTTCCCAAAGCGGCGCATCTGGGTGTTTCTTCCCGCCGCGCCGTTACCCTTCTTTCGGCTAGAGGACCTTAACGAATACACCCGCAAAATCGATTAGAACGAAATTCGCGATAAGTTCGGCGATGAACGGCGCATGCCCGACTGCTGACAACGAAAATGCTAGCGTCAAGCAAGTAAACTGATTCGCACTTTGCGGGCAAGGCGAAGTTTGCGGCGCTGGCTGGCCGATATACAGAAAGACGGATGCGGAGGTAACATTTTTCTACTGCCTACTGCGCTTCGAAAACCATGACCTCACCGCCCATTACCGCCGAGATCATCGCCGCTTGCCGTCAAGGCGCGGGCGAAGCGGCGCAGGCCTGGCAACGTGCGTTCGGCCAGCCTACGCAGGTGGCCTTTCATGAGCCCACGGATTTCCTCACGCTCCTTGCGCAAGACGCGTGGAATGCTCCCGGTTTGGCCGTGGTCCTGCAGCAACGGCAGGGGGCGGTGGTGCTGCTCGTTGCCGATCCTTCAGCTTCACTTTCCGCATGGTTTGCCGGTCGCGAGGCCAAGGACAAGAACAGGCTGGCCACGCTCGCGCAGGAATTGGGCCAGATTTTGTTGCCCGAAGCCCTGCGGCCGACCAGCGAGTTGACGCTCGGCATCGAGAATGTGCAGGAAGCGCTGCTTCGCTGCCAGCCTGCCGAGGCAGCGGACGTGTTGCCGCTCACGATTCGGTACGATGAAAAACTGCTGCCCGCGTTGTTGCTCGGCGTCGTCGACTTCAAGGGACTGCAGGTGATACCCACGGTCACTGAGGCTGCTCAGACAGCGGCAGTCAACTTGCTTCCGCAGCCTCCAGCGAGCGGCAGTGTATCGCGCTTCGCAGCTCCGAAGTATCACGATTTTGAGGACGGCATTCGCGATCTGCCGGCTTACACTCGCAGCCTGCTCAAAGTCCAAGTGCCGGTGGTTGCTTCGCTCGCCACCACGCGGTTGCCCGTGGCCCGCATTCTGGAGATTGGTCCCGGCTCGATCATTCAATTCGATCAATCGTGCGAACAGCCGCTGACTTTAGCCGTCGGCGAGCATGAGTTTGCCGTGGGAGAGGCGGTGAAAGTGGGCGAGAAATTCGGCCTGCGGATCACCTCCATGGTCATGCCCGCCGAACGCTTCTGGGCGGTCCGCGGCCGGCGTGCATAAGGCACCTGGCTTGCCCATTTGGCTTGCGCGCCTGGCTTGCGCGTCAGCCTCGTTGTCGGAGCGCTTCGTAGAACAGCACCGCGGCAGTCACTGAAACATTCAAACTATCGACACTCCCCAGCATCGGCAGGCGGATGGCTTGAATCTCGGCCGCTTGCCACTCCCGCGAGAGCCCCGCCGCTTCGCTCCCCAGTACGATCGCCGCCGGCGGGCGATAATCGACCTCGGTGTAGTTCACCGCCCCATCCACTCGCGCAGCGAAGACCTTCATTTTTTGCTGCTTAAGGAAGCTGATCGTTTCCATTAAACCCGCAGCCGCAACCGGAAGTGTAAAGATCGCGCCGAGACTGGCGCGGATTGCATTGGGATTGAACAGATCGGTTCGCCCGGCGCAGACAATCACTCCCGTGACGCCCGCCGCATCGGCAGTCCGCAGGATCGCGCCGAGGTTGCCGGGCTTTTCGATGCCTTCGATGACGGCGATGAGTGGTGAATAGGTCGAGCGGGCGGAACACGTCGCCAGCGACGTGGCGAAATTCGCGAGAG
>JAYTUF010000916.1:0-3352 GCA_043744755.1 Anatilimnocola sp. | reverse complement strand
GCAGGCGGACAATCGCGGCGCGGGAGATGTCATAGCCGTAATCGAGATTGATGACATACAGTTGCCAATCTTCGGCGATATTCGGCCAATCTGGTTTGAGACGTTCGGAGAACCGTTTCGAAAAGTCAATCGAACGATCTTTGGTATCGTGACGCAGTTCTTGAAAAACATCTCGCGTGTTGGGATGGTCGTTGAGAAAGGCAGTCGCGGCCCAGCACCAGCCATACGCTTCGTTTTTCAAGTGGGCCTGGTTGTCGTAGCGAAAAATGTCGGGCAAGGTCATGCCGCGATGGGCGGCCCATTCATCACGGACGATCTTCACGCGGCCCCAGTAGGGGACCAGCGTTTTATCGGGCGGATTATAACCGAGCGTTAGTTGCTTGCCGTCCCACTGATGCGTGCCGAGTAGTTCGGCGATCCCTTCCATGTACCACGGCGGACCAGCCCCGCCCAGCCAGCGGTTCATGAAGGCGTGCGTCCCTTCGTGCAGCAGCAGGTGCCGGCGGTAGTAGTCACTGGGCTGATCGAAGAGCCAGAACTGCGAGCCCTTTTGAAAGCCATTGGGAAACTCCGGCAAGTCAAGCGTGTATAAGCCTGCTCCTTCAAACCGGGCCTTACTTTCCATGACGTATGCCGCCACTTGCCAGTCGGCGAGCTTAGCCGGATCGACATCAAAGTACTTCGCCCACAGCGGCACAGCGGCGTCGAACACTTGGGGCAGCAGTTGCACGTCTGCGACGGTCTCCGGCAAATCGGTGTAGAGAATCAAATGCTTGCCGGTCAGCTTGCGAATGCCCGCCGCGGCAATCTTGCCGTCGTCGAACTCCGGCAACGCGAACTCAGCCGCTTCACCGCGCGCCACCAGGTCAGCTAGTGAACCTGCAGGCCGCGGCTTGACGGGTTCGTCGCCAGGCGGAGTGATGCGCGGGGCCGGTGGAATGGGTTGTTTGGTTGGCGGCGACAGCGGCGCAGCGGGTTTCTTCACGGGTTGCTTGACGGTAACGGGCGGCGCGGCGGCGACGATCTTCTTCGGCTGCTTCTTAACCGCGGGCTTGGGCATTGGGCCACAGCCGCTGTTGGCAACGAGCAGGCTGAAGGCAAAAAGCCAAGCCAACCGAATCAAATGAAATGGGTGCAACATGCCTGCTCCTGTTCGTTCGCCAACAGCCCCGTACCTCCGAATTATAAGGCAAGTGGCGACGGATGGGCGCATTAAAAAGGCGACCTGTCTGGAAGAGGCCAAGACAGGTCGCCAACTGTTCATTCAATTCAAAGCAGGCAAATGCCTAGCGGCGATCGCCTTCCGCCTTGGGCTTGTCGCCACCTTCGCGGCGTTCCGGTGCGGGCTTGGGACGTTCCGCTTCGGCCTTGGGGCGATCGGCGCCTTCGCGACGTTCGCCTTCGGGGCGAGGACGATCCGCTTCGGCGGCGGGACGACGCACGGCTTCGCCGCGATCGCCGCGCAAGCGAGCAACTTCCTGCCGCAGTTCGGCCACTTCGGCCCGCAGTTGGCGAATGAGAGTCATCAATTCGGCCTGTTCGCCGCCCGCTGCCGGACGACGTGCTTCGCCGTCAGGCCGGGGCTGGTCGGGACGCGGTTGATCCGGCCGACGCACTTCAGGCTTCCGCTCGCCATCACGCGGTGCGGCAGCTTCCCGAGGACGATCGCCATCACGGCGAACTTCGCCTTCACGCAGACGATCACCTTCGCGCTTCGGCGCTTCTTGCACTCGGCTAAGGAACCTGTCAGCTTCGCTCGCGGCCGGCTTCGGCGCAGGACGTTCGTCGTCGGCGTTCACCGCCGAGCTGTTCGCGGCATAGATCGCGGCCAGCAGAGCCAGCGACAGACCGCCGAGCAATAAGCTCGCCGGCCAGAGCGATGCCGGTCGCTCGCTGGAAATTCCTAGTACACAACGGACCCGATGGAGCAGATTCATTTTGCCTTCTCCTAAAAAACCCGTTGCCAGCGCCGGTCGCCCGTCGACCGTCGCCCAGCGGGCCGTAAGTTCCAAAGCTTGAGCGTATTCCAGCCGGTCGCCGGTCGCCGCCACTGCCAATTGATCGCAGCACAATTCCCGTTCCCGCCGCAATCTCGCTGAGAGCCACCACACGGCCGGATGATAAAACAGCAGCGCTTCCGCGAGCCGCTGCAGCAGGTTCACCCACAAATCACACCTGCGGAGATGAGCCAGTTCATGAGCCACTACGGCCTCTAATAGATTCGGCGGCAATTCGAGCAGCCACGCGGCCGGCAATAGCACCACCGGCCGGAAGAAGCCGACGGCGAGCGCTTGCGACACTTGCTGGCTGGCGAACACGACGTTGGGTATCGAGACTTGAAACCGCGAGCCCAACCGAGACAAGCGGATCGTGACTGCGCGCGATAGTGGTAGCCGACTGCGAAGCAACGTGTGCAACGCGAGCCAACCTACGATCAGTCGGATATTCAGCAACACGCAGCCGATGCACCAGGCGAGCAGGAGTTGAGGCTGCAAAGTAGTCCACCAGGCCGACGACGGCTCCGAGAGAACCACTTCCGCCGAAATAAACTCAACCCGTGCAGCCATTGATTGTTGAATCGCGACGCTCGAAACAGTCTTCTCGCCCAACATCACCCAAGTGGTCGGCACCATCGCGAGCATCAGACCGAAGGCCGCCAGCGATAAAGCGTAGCGAGCATTCGCGCTCCGCACTCGCAGCACTTCAACCAGGGCTGCCAAAATGATGGCAATCAAAAATCCCTGCCAAACAAAATGGGCCAGGGTCCAGGTCAAACGCTGGGCGAGCGGATGTGTGAGGAATTCGATGGCGGTCATCTGTTACCTCTTTGTTAACGACTCTGTTTGTATTGCTGAATCGCTTTGCGAATTTCGTCGAGTTCGCCCGAATCGGGCCGCGTCTGGTCGAGCAGGTGCGTCACGAGTTGACTGGCCGAGCCTTCAAAGGCCCGCCCCAACAAATCGGCGATCATGCCGCCCAGCGTCTCTTCGCGCTCGCAAGCCGGCTCATAGACAAACGCCCGGCCTTGCTCCCGGCGGACGAGTTGCCCCTTTTCCGCCATCACATTCATCAGGCTCATCACGGACGTATAAGCCCGCGGCCGAGCTTCGTTGAGCACCGCACGCACGTCGCGGACCGTACACGGTCCGCGCTGCCACAGCACCTTGAGCACTTCGAGCTCACCCGACGTCGGATGTTCGTCCTTTGGCCTCGCCATGCGTCGCATTCTACTGGTTAGGCCGTAGATGTCAACTGGTTTTGCAGTAGATTGTTTAGAACAACTCTTTCACTGGCTCGGTACACGCCGGACCTTGATTCCGCGGGCTGTTGACGATGGTGTTCACGCGCGTGG
>JAYTUF010000915.1:0-13216 GCA_043744755.1 Anatilimnocola sp. | reverse complement strand
GTTCTCGATGGCAAAGCCATTGCTACGCAGCTTGAAACGGAATTGGCCGAGGAAGTGGCCGATTTCATTCAGAACAACGGCGACGGGCCGACGCTGGCCGCGGTGCTGGTCGGCGACGATCCCGCCAGCGGCGTGTACGTGCGCAACAAGCGCCTGGCCTGCGATCGCGTGGGGATCGAAAGCAAGATGCATCGCTTACCCGCCGAGACTGGCGAAGAAGAGTTGCTGGAACTCATCGCCCGCCTGAATGCCGACGAACAGATCAACGGCATTCTGGTGCAACTGCCGTTGCCGCCGCAGATTCGCTCGTCGCGAATTCTCGACGCGGTCCATGCGCTGAAAGACGTCGATTGCTTTCAGCCGGAGAATGTTGGCCTGCTCGTGCAAGGCCGGCCGCGGTTTCTGCCGTGTACACCGCATGGCGTGCTGCAGATCATTGATCGGAGCGGACTGAGCGTCGCCGGCAAGCACTGCGTCGTCGTGGGTCGCAGCGATATTGTCGGCAAGCCGATGGCGACCTTGCTCGCGGCGAAGGACTCGCCCGTCGGTCCCAATTGCTGCAATGCCACCGTCACGCTCTGTCACAGTCGCACGAGTGACTTGCCCGCGATCACCCGGCAGGCTGATGTTCTCGTCGCGGCGATCGGCATTCCCAAGTTCGTGATAGCCAGCATGGTCAAGCCGGGCGCCATCGTCATCGACGTCGGCATTAATCGCACCGCCGACGGTCTTTGCGGCGACGTCGATTACGCAGCGGTCCGCGAGATCGCCTCGGCGATCACGCCGGTGCCGCGAGGCGTGGGTCCGCTCACGGTGGTGATGCTAATGTACAACACGCTGGCGGCGGCGCGGCTGCAGTTGACGTAAACAACTCAGTTATCGACTAACCACGTGCAGCACCCGAACCAAGCGATCGTCCTCACTCACATTGAAGGTGACTGCCAGGGTGCTCAGCAACATCAATCGGTCGGGCTCGACTCGCAAGCCCTTAATTTCCGCGTCGTCGGCAAGGTGACGATCAATGGTATCGGCATCCAGCGAGACGCCATCCCGATTAACCGCGCGGAGCCAGATTTCCGCGAGTTCTTTGAGCGCCGTTGGATTCCAGACGACGGTGTAGCGCAACGTCATTTTCCTAATGACTTCAAGTGTTCTAAGACTTCCGCAGTTGAAAACCACTTGCCTTGGTATTCGCGGCGACGCTTCATTTCTGCGGGATCGAGGCGGGCTGCGATTGCGGTATATTCGGCCGCCTGGCGCGCATACACGGGGGAAAAATAGCCGAGCAGCTTACCTTCCGAATCATGGACTGCCGTGATCCCGTTCGCTGTGGTAAACAACTGCTGCCAGGCAGCATCGGTCGTAATGATTTCCACGGGGTGTCTCCGGATGCGGATGTAACCACTGGAATTGTAGTCCGCACGAATCGGCGGGTCAACTTCTCGAATCACGGCGGTCGGTTTGGGTTCTGCGTCTTGCTAGGACGACGCATTCGATTCACAATGACCGCGATAATCCGAGTAACCATTCCACTGCAACGGAGATTCCTTCTATGTTCCGCTCGTTCTGTTTCACCGCCTTGCTTGGCGGCCTGCTGCTTGTTTCCTCGGCGACTGCAGCCGGCCCCACTTACACCGATCCCGATAAGGCCGATAAGGATTTCGCCTTACAGGGCGAGTACACGGGCAAGATCAAGGATGACGATGGGAACGAAGTTTCTGTCGGCGTGCAAGTCATCGCGCTCGGCAAGGGCAAATTCCACGCGGTCGGCTATCCCGGTGGCCTGCCCGGCGATGGGTGGAATAAGGCCGAAAAGATCGAAGTCGATGGCGAATTGAAAGACGGCGTGCTGGCGTTTGAGAAGGACGGCGGCAAAGGTGTTGTCAAGGATGGCTCGCTGACGATCATTGCCGCCGATAAAGAACTCGGCAAGCTTAGTAAGATCAACCGCAGCAGTCCGACGCTCGGCGCGAAGCCGCCCACGGGCGCAGTGGTACTTTTCGATGGCAAGACCGCCGATGCGTTTGAAGGGGGCAAGGTCGGCGAGGACGGCCTGCTATTGGAAGGTTCGACCAGCAAGCAGAAGTTCGGCAGTTTCAAGCTGCACATCGAATTCCGCACGCCCTATCAGCCCGAAGATCGCGGCCAGGGTCGCGGCAACAGCGGTGTTTACATGCAAGGTCGTTACGAAGTGCAGATGCTCGATTCGTTCGGCCTGGCCGGCAAGAACAATGAATGCGGCGGCTTGTATTCGGTGCGAGATTGCGACGTGAATATGTGCCTGCCGCCGCTGGTGTGGCAGACTTATGACATCGATTACACCGCGGCCAAGTTCGATGACGCCGGCAAAGTGACCGCCGCGCCGCGGATCACCGTCGAGCACAACGGCGTGGTGATTCACAAGGATGTCGAGTTGCCCTCCGATCGTGGCACCACGGCAGCGCCCGTGAAGCCGGGTCCGGAGCCAGGCCCGATTTATCTGCAGAATCACGGCAGCCCGGTTCGCTATCGCAACATCTGGTTGGTTGAGAAGAAGTAAGCAACTTGGTTGGGTCCATGAATGCCCGATGATTCGCCTACGCCTGCGATCACCGATGACTTCGCCCTGCGTCCTCCCGAGGGACCGGGGCGGGAAGCCATCGAGCGGTTTCTTGATCCGCCGGTGATTGCGCCCGACCCGCCGCCCAAGCCCAGCGAGTATCAATTTCGGCTAACCGATTTGCTGATCATCACCGCCGGTGTTGGCTTGGGTCTCGCGGGCGGCAGTTGGATGCCGCGCGATATCTTTGCGGCAATCTTGGGGCTGATCACGCTCGTCGGCCTGATGGCCGTGCATGTCTACCCGCCTGAATCGCGATTGAGCAGAGTGCTCTGGGGAACGCTCGTGCTCGCGTATTTGATTTCGGTCGGGGCCGCAATCATGCGGCCGGTGATGGCGGTGAATCTCTAACTTCTCCACTCGCGAATCGCATTCACGCCCACCTTGCTCAGCGGCGTATATCTCGGATGTCGCGACTCTTTATACGGATCATTCCTCGCGGCGTTGTAGCAGCAGATTAGCGACCAGCGGGGATCGTCGGACGTGTTGGCATCGCTGCGGTGAAGCAGGTTGCTGTCGAAAAAGATCGCATCACCGGGCTCGCACTCACAGTAGACAAGGTCCAGCCGTTCGACCGCGGCGTTCACTCGTTCCAGATCAGCGCCGGTCTGATCGCCGGTCTTGCCGTGGTCGATGCGTCCCAGCAAATGCGAGCCGCGGAGCACTTGCAGGCATCCGTTGGCCCGCGTGTGCGCGTTCACCGCGATCAGGCAACTCGCGAGCAGCGGAAACAGGCAGCCGTTGTTGTACCAGTAGCCATAATCCTGATGCCATTCCCATGCCCCGCCGACGTGCGGCTCCTTGAGCATCATCTTCATGTGATACAGATAAACCTCGCCCCCCAGGCATTGTTCCAGCCGGTCCACAATCTGCGGCGAGCGGGCAAACATGCCATACAAGTCTTCGCCGGCATGGTTCCACAGTGCGAGCTTGGTTTCCAAGCCGCTGGAATCCTTCCGCCCATACAGCGATGCCACAAAGTTCGGATCGCTGCGGGCGAATTCCAGCAGACGAGTGATTTCGTCGGAATCGAAGAGGCCCCGCGCGATGTAAAAGCCATCGGCCTGATAGGCGGCCAATTTTTGGGCATCAAACACAGTGGAGATGGTAATGCTCATGTTCATAAACGGGCCGTGATTTCCTGCACGGTTATGGGAAGGGCAGATTGCTTAAGCCAGTCCGCTTTTATAAGCTACAGGGTGAACCTGGTGTACCCACCTGTAGCAACCCTCCCCCCGCGATGGAATCGAGCGCCGCAATGGCTTCGGAGCAACCCGAGCAGAAACCCACGGATGACGCAGCCGGCGCAGTCAATGCGCGGCGAATCTTGCTGGTGGACGACGATGCGGAAATCGTCGATGCGATGCGGTACGCGCTCGAATCGAAGGGATATCAGATTCTCGTCGCCCGCGACGGCAATCAGGGCCTGGCGATGGCCGAGAGCGATCAGCCCAACCTGGTCATCCTCGATATGATGATGCCCAAGCGGAGTGGCTTCTTGGTGCTGGAGAAGCTCCGCCGAACGCGAGAAAGCACGACCAAGGTGATTATGATCACCGCCAACGAAGGGAGCCGGCACAAGGCCTACGCCGAGATGCTCGGCGTGGATGAATACCTTCGCAAGCCCTTCGCGATGGACAAACTGCTCGACGCGGTGCAGCGGCAGATTGGCTAAAGCCGTCTTTCGCGGAGCGAAAGGCGACAATCGGCTACTTCACAATTTCCGCGTTCTCAAAGATGATCGCCGTGTATCCATCGGGCGAAGGATAAGCTCCGCGGCAGTCCCCTTTAAGCGTGACAAACTGCCCGGCCCAGAGGGCGGCAACCGCACAGCGCAGTTCCGGCTTGGTCGCCATAGTGTCGATGGGGAAGCGGAATTCCAGGCCCATCAGTTCCGGCGGTGGTGTAGTAAGCGAGGGAATCAGCGGCGGGACCGGGAACTTGCCGTCGGGGGTAACGAGCGCGACAAACACGTCCCGTTCAATGAGGACGTATTTGCCATCCGCGTCGCGGACGACCTTCCCGGTCAACGGGTTGAGTTCGACGTACGGCACCGCCAGCCGCTTCTTGATGCTCACCAGCCGGCCGGAAATCGTCAGCCGTTGGTCTTCAAAATGTTGATAGGCAAACGCCTGATTGTCCCGATACGCCCGCGTTATTTTGAGCGCGGGGAACAGCGTGCCGCGGTAGCACGGATTGTTTTTGTTGACGAGGCGGAAGCTCATGTCGCCGCCGAAGTCGCCGTCGCCGCCGTGAGGAGGATCGCAGCAAGGTCGGGCCAGGTCGGCCGAGTAGAGGCAGAGCGCGAACAGCAGTGAATTCATTGCAAGGAACTCCACGTCAAAAATTGGGGCGTGAGGCGGAAACCGCCCGCCGCAGTGCTGCTGAGTGTCGGCTCCGTCCGCGCAGCCACTTCTGAGACTCGGTTCGTCCGAAAATCAGTCCCTTCTTCGATGTTTCCGCCGGAGTGCCGGATGTGCTATCTGCCAGTGAAAGTAAGGCCCGCTTGACCGACAGGCGCGACAAAGCTTCACGCGCTCCGGCCGATGTAACTTCTCGGCCGTCACGCCAATCCGCGCGTAACCGTTCAAGAAGTCCCGGCCCCACGGAGCAGCACTTAGAGCCGCACCCAAGAAAAACGCAAATCTTCGCTTCAAACCACCCCGACTTCTTGAACGCCCCTACACCCCCCCCGTTTAGGTGTGCAGGTGCTTCACGTCCCGCGGAAGCACGATTCGCCTTCGCCTCCCGACGGCAGGCTCATCCGCGATAACACTTTCGCGCGCGATTTCAACTCCCCGGACCACGCCCGCGTCCGGCCGTAACTTGTGATCCGGCTTCATCTTATCGAAATCATTATCATCATGTGATAACGACTTACAGATAACATCATCCGGAATCTGATAACAACTCGTTCAGGTGGGATGACAACCGTTCGCCCGTTGAAGTCCCGGCTTCAGCCGGTCTTGCGGCGATCACATAAGTCCTCCTAGTGCTCGCGCACTGGGCTACTATCTATCGCCGCTCCGTGGCCGATCCGACCCCCAAATTCCTCAGCCCGCTAGGGCGACAGAGAGTTGCCCACGGCGCGAGCCGTGGGGAAACGAATCACCGCAAGAAATGAAGCCCGCTAGGGCGACACAAGATAGAAGCGCTGACGTCCACCTGCCGCTTTCCCCGAGCCGCTCCCAATTCAACCAATTTGTCAGAGATCAACTCCCTTCTATTAGACGATCCACCCTGGACACGTCTGGTCCGCGCGAGGGAATATTTCTGAGGAAAAGCGATCCACCGCAAAGATCGCCACCGTTGCCCGTCCGCCGTCCACCGCCCGCCGCCCGCCGATTGGCCATTGATTGACAAGCGGTTGCTTCGAGCATTAGGATTTGAGCCAACCTTCGATTTCGTGGTGCGCGTCTGGCAAAAGTCCGCTGGCTGTAGGGTTCCTCGTGCCGACCGCCGTCGGTCCGTTGGACGTTAACCCCGCCCCGGGCGCACTGTTGACGTCCGGTGATAGGTTGCACAACGAACACCGGAAGGCGGCGATTGCGAATTAACCGGAATCCATTTCCTAAACAAGACCTTTCGCCTATTTCCGCAATGCGTCGTCGCCAGAGATAGATTGCACAGGGCGCAAGGTTGACCGAGATAGGTTGCGCAAACGAATTCTAGTTCTGTTCATGAGACTCGCATGACTCCCGACGTTGCAAAACAGCAGAGCCATCAGTATCTCGCGCAGCATGAAATCCCGATCAACGAAACTCTGCCGCTTCTCGAAGCCGCCTCGGAGCTGTCGCCACCTACCGCTGAAGATGTCGCCCGCCGCGCATCCATCTTGACACACATTATTGGCATTGGCTTTGGTCAACCCGGCGCAAAAATGAAGAAGCCCTTAGAAGACTATGGGCTCCTTGAATTCGCATCAGACAACGAACGTCGCCTCCTCGATGCGTCCGCGTATACGGAACAAGAAAGGGTCAACGCCACTTGGCTTGTCGAATGCATGCAGGCAATCGGTTGGTGCTTTGATTTTGTCCCACTTGAACCTTTCACTGGCTGCGATGACGATTTGGCTTCACATTTTCCCGATCCATTTACAAACCCTCAAACGTTCATTTCGTCGGCAGCATTGCGGCCATTTTCAGAGATCTATCAGCAGGCCGACTTACATTACCGTCTCCATTGGGCCGCTGTTGATTGCCGGTTCAAAGGACTTTCTTCTCGACTGCAAGAAGGCATCATCAAAGAGCGACGCAAAGCACTTGATTGGGTGATTGGGGTCGAGCCCAATTGGGACGAAATCCCAACGGACACCTGAACCCAGAAATGCACAGAACAATGCGGCGGATCAGACGCGTTTTGAAATCAACGGTTCTTGGCCGGTGCCGGGTTAGCTTTGTCGTTGGGCGAGTGTCGTTGGAGGGGCCACATGTTAAAGAAACTGCTCAACACTCCTGAACGAATAACCTACGGTCGCTTGTCTGAGATCTGCGCTCGCCACGTCACGGCGGTTTATGCCAAGGTCCGGCTAGCCGATATCCTCCCGATCGAAGGCTCAGGACTTTCCAAAGCGATGTACGAATTCGCCCTCCAGGCGCACTACGACTTCGTGGTTACCGGACGAGACCAAGTGCCGTTGTTCGCGATGGAGTTCGACGGCCCGCAACATTCCTATTCGCCGCAAGCCGAGCGAGACGTCAAAAAGAATGAACTGTCGTCTCGGTTCCACCTCCCGCTGATGCGCGTTCGTGCCGAGGACCTCTGCCGGACTGAATGGCAACTCGACAAGTTGACCGAGTTGATTGAGCAGTGGTTCAAAGACCACACGGAGTTGGCCACAGGCGTTGTCAACATGCAAGTCACGCTCAAGTGTCCCGTGTGTGGAGATGAGATGGAGAGGAAGCGCGGCAAGTACGGCCCATTCATGAGTTGTGTCCGATACCCCGCTTGCGCAGGTGCCTGTGATTTACCGGGAACGCCGAAACCCTTCAATGCGCCGGTATGGAGAAAAAATCTTTTCGCTTGTTCGATCTACGCAGCGTTTGTGGGTGTGATTGTGGTTGTGCTGCTTCTCAAATTCCAATTCGAACTGCCGCAGGACGGTGGGCAACAACGGCCCAATAATGAGACGACGCCCGCAGTACCGGGCACACGGTCCACGATGACAATCCAAGAGCAACAGGCATACGCGAGCGACCTAAAGCAATCGGACCATCCCGCGTGCCCTCTTTGTGGGAAGCAAATGGTCCTTCGTAATAACGCAAAAACGGGTGACCCGTTTTTCGGTTGTTCAGAGTTCCCTCGTTGCCGTGGCACGCGAAATGTTCAGTATCCAAAGTAGCGGCCGGTGCCTGGAGCGTTGACCGCATGAAGATTCCAGCAGGGTTCATGCTCAACGCGGGTAAAATGGACTACCTATTGCGCCCCCGGCCCAAGGACGACAAGAGCAAGTTCCTGGCCCAGGCGGGGTTCACGATCGATCAACCGGGCGTGCTGGAGGCGGCAATCCGAGCGGCTGTGGAACGGGGGGATTCGGAGCTGGATCGAACCAACGAATTCGGATCGTTCCACACCCTGCGCGCCATGCTAAACGGGCCAAGCGGTGTCGGATTGGACGTCAAGGTTGTCTTCTTACACCGCAATGACGATGCTTGGAGTTTTGTTACAATGTATCCCTATAAGGAATGATATGGCCCTGACACTCTATCAACAGGTTTCTCTGAAGCGCGACGTGCCTGCGGATAGCCTGCGCGCGGGGGACGTGGCGACGTTGGTCGAGTTGGTCCCGGGGCCGCCGGGGGCCAGCCAGGGCGCGGTGCTAGAGGTCTTCAACGCCATCGGGCAGACGATCTGCGTGACGGCGGTGAGCGTGGACGATGTCGAACCCCTGCGCGCCGATGAAATTCTTTCCGTCCGTCCACTCGCGCGTGCCAGTTGACCGACGTCAACCACACAACAAATCCGAGAACTTGCGTTCCCTTTTGACCTTCGGCGCGAGACGATTTAGCCCGCCGGCCATTTACTTCGTGCGCGGCTCTTGCCCCGCGCGTTCACTAACCGGAATATGCACCACGGCGGGTGGCACGGAGTGTACTCACCCGTGTCTTCACTGGTCTTATGGGATGAGCATGCTGGCCGAATTGGGAAGCTGTACAACGCAGGGCGCAGCGTCGAGTGCGGCGTGTCGTTATCTTATAAGACTGGCGCGAATACATCTGTGCTACCGCCGGTGAGCTTGGGTCGTGCGGCCCCTTTGCTTTCTGTTTTATCTTAAGGAATCGGAGCCACGATGGATGCACAATGGAAGCGAATCGAGGCGATTGTTGGCGCGGGTGAGACGGCCACCCTTGAAGATCAACTGACTGCCTTCTCTGAGTACCTGCTCCGGTCGCTTGAATTGCCGTGCGCCGTAACGGGCAGCGAGGACTTTCGGTGGGAGGAGCGGTATGTAATCGGCGGTGCGAACCCCGCCGAGTATGAACGCTTAAAAAAGGACCAGCCTTCGTATCGGGACCAATATGATTTGCTGGAGATCAACAGAGGTGTCTACTCGGAGTGGATGATGTTCGACGGCGAAGACATCGGCGCGCACGTCAAACGGAAATCCGATGGGAAAGAGTTTTGGCTCGGCCTCGCTGAGCCCAAAGCGGTCGGGCGGAAATCACGCAATGCTCAACTGCTTGATGATTTTGCCGTATTTCTGGTGAACAGCCGATAGTTGAGTTGGCTGTAGCGGGGTTCAGATGCCTCTTGAACGAGATAGGCCCACGACGTCCAATCGGTTGGGCCTGGCAACAACCCACCTATCATTTCTGTGGTCTCCCTTGTTGTTTCACAGGCGGGCATGTGGTTTGGCAAGATTCGCTGGGAGTCGGTTGAACTGCCCAATTCCCATCACCGCATCTCCCGCAGAAGACCCAACTTACGAGAAATTGCACGCGATTTTGCTGCTACCCGCAAACTCGTTGACAAACAGGAAGTAGCTGCCTATGCATTGGAATAGTTGCAGCAGGCGGCTGGACATAGTTGCAGCAAGCGGCTGTTGGTTTGGTAATCGGAAAACGTGGGATCAAAGGGACACAGTCATGAAGAATCGCAAGGTCGGGAAGAATCGCAAGGTCAGGAATTTTCGTTTTGAGACGCTCGAAGGACGGATCTGCCTGGCAGCGGTCGCCTCGGTTGACGTCTCAGGCAATTTGTTGATTACCAATGATATGGCGGCCGATCTCGTTGTCACGCAGACGGCTGCGACTGAATGGACGGTAACCGATTTCGGCGTCCCCGTTGCTCCGGGAACGTTCACGGGCGTCACGGGCAATGTCACCGTCCGGACCAGTGGGGCCAACGACCAGATTCAAGTGACCATGACGGGCCAGGTAGCGCCGCGCTGCGTCATCGTCGAAGCGGGCGCGGGGGCCAATGGTGTTCACATCACGGGCGGCGTGGTGGCCCAGACATTGGACCTCCGAGCCGGGTCAGGGGCTGACATGTTCACGGTCGAGGGCGTGACTGTTGGCGGAGTGACGTATATTAACACCGGTCACGGCGCGAATACTGTCTCGATATCCGGCGGGAGTTCCGGAACCCTCATCATCGCGACCGGCGCCGACGACGACACAGTGACCATTGGTGACGGCATTACTCCTTACTCCGTTGCCGGCACAACACGCGTCTACGATAACGGCGGCCCGAACGACTTGCTGACGATTGCCGATAAGGTGACGCTGGGCCATTTGATCACCAACCATGTCAACACCGTTTCGTTGTTGCCAGGTAGCGCACTAACGGGGAGTTTGTCCTTCACCTCGGGCTATAACGTCGCGAACCAACTCAACTTGGCCGGCGCCATCGATGGCACGGTCTATATGTATGGCAGCGGCGGAATCGATACGCTCACGACGACGGCGGGTTCGGTCGTCGGTGGCTCCGTCAATGCGTATCTGTATGGCGGCGATGATCTGATTAATCTCGCCGGGACCATCATCAACTCCGCGTATTTCGACACGGGCGCTGGCAATGATGATGTCTCGCTGTATGGCCTGGTCGGCAATCGCGTTTCGGCGGTGCTGGGAATCGGCGACGACTTCTTTGAACTGTGGGGGAACATTGGTGTCGCCCCCGGTACTTCCTCCCGTTTGGGTCTCGACGCTGGTTCGGGCAATGACCAGGTAGTTCTCCGAAATGGCAGTCAAGTGAATGGCAGCGCGACCATCAACATGGGCGCGGGGGATGATGAATTGTCCCTCTCGGACACCGCCCTCATCATCTCCGCGTTGTTCAACGGCGGCACTGGGCTCAACGATAAGTATTACGGCATCCTGCCCCGGGCCGGCGTGGCACAGGTTGCATTTGAAGTCTTCCTGGCTAATCCGCCGCCGTTCTAATCGCGAGCGGTTAGAGCACCAACGGAATCACTCAGGCCGGACGCATGTTGGCGGCCGGCCGCCAAACCAGCTACTTGCCAGCGTGCTCACTGGCGGGGATGTGGACGACGGTGATGGCGGCGGTTTCCCAACCGCGGGGTTGGCCCTTGCGCCAGCCGTCCCAGGAGATGAAGAGGCGTGCGCCTTGTTCATCGAGGGCGGAGCTGAATGAGCCGTCGAGCGCGTAGCCGTGGGTATCCCAAAAGTGCTGATGCGGGAAGGCGAGGACTTTTCGCTCCTTGGTTTGCAAGTCGTATTGCACGATAGGGGTGCCATCTTTGATCGCGCCGCCATGAGCGCCGGGGACGAGGGTTTTCACTTCGCCGGTCTTGACGTTGAGCGACCAAAGCTCCGCCTGCGTGTGCGACGTGCAAAAGACCAGGCCTTGCGGCGTCTCGCGCGAGGCGGAGCGGACATGCGGGATGTTTGCGGGCAGCACCTCGTTGGTCGTGGGATCATAGACGTGCCCTTCCCAATAGACGCGGCCGGTGGAAGTGGAGAAAATCATGACCCGGTCGGGACCATTGTCGGCCACCTTGAGCAGTTTGCCGCTGCGGACATCGAGCGCGAAGAATTGCACCTTTTGATTGGCGGCGTCTTTGCCCGGCGCGGTGCCGCCGTAATAAATCATCCGCTTGGGATCGAGCACGCTGGCGGGGAGCGTGTGCTTATCGATGGGAAACTCCTTGACGATTTGCGTTTCGAGCGTGGCTGGATTCGTCCGCAGCACCCATTCACCTCGATACCCGTTGGCATCGTGCGTGACGGTCGGCGAGCCGCGATCGGTGGCGTAGTACAGCCAGCCATCGCTGCCCAAGTCGATGCGGCTTTGCATTTCGCCCGGGCGATAGTTCATCTCCGGCGGGAAGACTTTTTTGGATTCGAGAAAACTCGTTGTATCGCACAGCAGGCGAAACGTCTTCGCTGCCGCGTCGTATTCCCACAGATGGGCCGTGCCGCGGGGGGCGAGGTGATCGTTATCGGATGTGTAATATTTGTCGCCCAACACAAATCCGTCCGCCCGGTTCGACCAGGGATTGCCGGGATAGTTCTGCTGAGGAAAATACGCGAAATCGACGCGCGGCGGCGTCTTAGCGATCCGCACTCCCTCGCGCAGGTTGGGCCCCGGCAGCAAGAACGCGGCGGTCTCTTCGCTGACAACCAGCTTGCCGCCCGCGAGCTGCGGCGGATAGGTCAGCGGGTTGCGCTTCTCCGGCCGCGAGTTTGTCGTTTGTTTTCTTGCATCGGTTGGTCAGGCCGAGTATGCTAATTCCTGGTGACATCGGCGGTTCGGGTCGATGATTCCGCATAGCTGGGGACAGAAATCAGGGGTGATTTGTCCGCGGCTTCGCTCTGGTCCCGTTCCACCTTCCCGCTCGGGATTGGGAACGAGGCTGCAGCTACAATGAACAGGTCAGGAGCAGGCAATATGTTGCGTCGTTATCAGGTGTGGTCCGCTGGGCTGATTTTGGGGTTGGCCTGCGGTGTGGTAGGTGGCGTGGCGTGGGCGGGGGGAAACAACAACTTCCGCGGCACCTCCGTGGGTGGCGTGAGTATTGGCACCGATGGCGTGCTCAAAAACTCCGTTGAGTTCGATTGGAAGCGAACCCGAGATCAGCTCGCCGAAGAATTTCAGTCGCCTCCTTCCGCTTTGAAGAAGCCGGTTGAGCTGCGGAAGATTTCGCTCAAGGCAGTGGAAGCTGCCTTGCGTGAGGGCGGTGGCGGGCAAGTCTCTAATCTGCCCGACGAAATCAAGTATCTGGCCGGCATCCAGCGGATTCAATACGTGCTGCTTTATCCCGATACCAATGACATTGTGCTCGCCGGCCCCGGCGAAGGTTGGATGCTCGATAGCAAGGGAACCGTGGTGGGCGTGACCACCGGCCGGCCCGTGCTCAACCTCGAAGACTTCATCGTCGCCTTTCGCACGGTCGAAGCGGCCCGTCAAGGTAATCTGTCCTGCTCCATCGATCCGACCGCCGAAGGTCGCAAGGCTTTCGAACAGTACATGAGCCAGTTCAAGACCTTTAACCCCGCGATCGCTGACGGGATTGAAAAGGCGATGGGCAATCAGCAGATCACGGTGAATGGCGTGGCCGATACTTCGCACTTCGCCCGCGTGCTGGTCGCGGCTGACTACAAGATGAAGCGAATTGGCATGAAGTTGGATCCTTCGCCCGTCAAAGGGCTGGTC
>JAYTUF010000914.1:0-3361 GCA_043744755.1 Anatilimnocola sp. | reverse complement strand
ACCCACAATTTCATTCCGGCCCATGATGCTGAGCATCCGCGCCGGGGTCGTCTCAATGACAAAGAGGAGGCGCAAGGGCTCGTGAATCTCGACGCCCTGATGTGGCAATCCCGGCCGCAAGTCGCTGACGTAGCCATCCATCACCCCGAGCAACGAAGTGACGTTATGTGGCAGCTTGGTTCCGCAGCCCCAGCCGGTGGAATCGACCGCGGAAAAGAAATACATCAGGTTGATGCCCTGGCAGACGGGAATAACCGGGGCCAAGATCCGCGCGAGAATCGTACTCTCGGCATCGTCCGTCGTAAAGTCGTACGAATGCATGAAACTGCGGCGGTCCATATACAGGCCACGGATCCGGCTGCGACGGCCCACAAAGCACATTGCGTTCGAGGCATTGCCAAACTCCGGCCGCGTCTGAGCCAGGTCCTCGCTACGCGCTTCGACATGCTGATGGGCGGCCGCGGGCGTAATGTCGAGCGGCGCGGAGTAGAACCTGCGGCAGCGTTCATGGGCATTGCGTTCCAAGGCCAATTCCAGGGTCTCGCGGGCCTTCTCGAAATCCTTGTGATGGGATTTTGGCAGCAGGTCGAGATCGGCAAAAGTCATGGCATCGGTGCAGGTATTATGCAAGCCGCCGAGAAAGCGAGTCTCACGCGGGATCGACAGCCCATGAGACTCCAAAATTTGTCGCACGCGCTGATCGTTCAAAAACGAGGCGAGAGCGCGGGCATTCGGCCCCCCGGGTGAACCGCAACAAGCGCCGCAATCGTAAGACGATTTGTGGGGATTGTTGAGGCAGTGCGAGGCATGTCCGAAAAAGATCACCAGCCGCGAGAAGTTATTGGTCAGCCCCATGTCGCGCAGCATGCGCTCGCCGATCGTTGCCATTTCCGTGACGGAAAACCCGATCTGCTCATCGACCTGGCCGGGCTCTTCCGTTTGCCGCTCGAGCCGCAGCCGGGTGATGACAGGCGGCGCAATGAAGCTGTTCGCGGTATGCGCAAACTGCGCCGTCCAGCGCGGGAAGAGGACTCGCGCGACGAGCGGAATGGTTGCCAACACGCCAAACCCCGCTGTCAACAAGGCACCGCTGGCCAAGTTGCGACTGCTCCGGTGCATCCCCAAGGAAGTGACGCCAATCGCGCGCCGCGTAAACGCGCGGCGACGATTCGTTTCTTCCAGCGGCAACACCGCCTCTTCAATAACCCAATGCTTGGGCCGGACAATAATCGGGCAATGAGTTGCAAAATTAGCGTCGGCGATGCCTCGATAATACATGGCGACACCGTAAAAGCCTGCCACCTCGAACGTTTCCACATCAGAGGAATACTCCTCCAAATGGCGGCAAAACGACTCTTCCCGGGTGTCGATGCAGAACACGGCTTGAAACCGCGGTTTCTCGACCCGGCGGGCCGGATGAACGGCGTGCGAGGAAATCGCATCGAGCGCCTGCGTTCGATATTGCAGTTCAAAGGCCCGGTGAAACAACCGCCGCCGTTCGAAACTGTGAAATGACTCGACCTCTGCCATCAATTTCGCCCATTGGTCGCGCGGCAGATTCTGCAACTGGTGCGAATTCCAGCCGAGGACTTGGGCCAATTGAAACAGCAAGAAGGCCCGCTGCTCGTCGCTGACCGGCTGTTCGTGGTGCCGATTGATGAGGCCCGCGTTATACAGTTCCAGCAAGGGCCCGCGAAAACCGAGCTTCAGCTCCGCCAGATAAGCAACCGCCAGTCGATCCAGTATCAGCCGCACGGCGACGAACTCAATCAAGCTGCCTTCCGGCGCGGGAACAGCAACGCGATCGCCGCGGACTTCCAGCTGCCAAATCAGCCCCGCCCAACCTTGTAGCGCCAGAATGTCGGCCGTGAGATATTCGCGCTGCTGCTCGGCGCTCACGCCCAGCAATTGCAACGACTCACGAATTGATTCCAGCGGCGAAAGCCCCAACGCTTGAATGCGCTTTATTTCAGCCGGCAGCCCGGTCAACCACCGATCGGGCGGGCCTCCGGTTTGACCATAGACACTGGTGAACGAGCGAAAAAAGCCCAACTCGCGGTCGGGCAACAGCCAATCGGCAAAGCCCTGGTCGGCAAACGAAGCGCAGAAGCGAATCAGCACTTCGTGGACCAGAGCATCGCTGTCTTCGCCAGTGGACGCCAGCAACAGATCGCGATGCCGCAGTGGCGGTTGGTCCGTCGGCGTGGGCAGCGGCAGACCATGCACGCTGACCTGGCAGACTTTCCAAAGGGCCTGCAGCGAGCAAGCTTCCCAAGTGGCAGGCGTCCAACTCTCCATGTTGGATTGACCATACCGTTGCAGCAAGTCCGCCAGCAACGACTGCGTTCGTTGATCCGAGGCATCGGGAGCATAGTGCTCCGCGGCACCGGCCGTCCGGCCGTCGCGCATGATCCAATGCTTGCTCTCGCGCAAGAAACGCTCACGCATCGACTGCGACATTTCGGGACGCATCTTGAGCAGCGCATCGGTCTCGTCCATGAACCACCGCAGTTCATTGGCCGATCCCGTCCGCAGCGGGAACTGCAACATGGCCAGGCGCAGATTGAACCGAGTTGTTTGATCAAAAAGAATCTCGTCTGCCCGATTTGCCAGATCGTCGCGCAACCCTTGCTGTAAATCAAGAAGGCGAATTCTCCCCTGCACTAATCGCTCGCGAAATCGCTCTTCCGACAAATAGGGCTGGCATCCGAAAAGGCGGGCTCCTTCTTTTAAGCCTTGATCGAAGGGCAAATCCTCCAGCGCTTGCAGCGTGTTCAGGAACACAAACGCCGTGATCGGCCCTTGGGTGGGGAGCAAGTCGCCGATCAACAAGATTTGCCGCCGCAAGGCATCCAAATCGGCGGCCAGCGGAGGTTTGACGTTATCCACCTGCTCGGTGGTGGCAGGCGATTGCAGCGTTGCAGACACTAGATGACCTCTTCAGGGGTGAAGCTACTCTTCTACATCGGTTTTACCAAAACCGATAGCGGCGCTCTCATTACAACTTGTTCAGATTTTCGTAACCTCAAATGAATGAAGCATTTACGGCGGTTGGCAAAACCCTGCAGCAGTGGGCGAAGCGGCCGTGTCTGCCAATCTTCCTATCCGCCACCAATTGCGGGCAGAAAATGAACTTCACTGGCGGGGATGAGCGGGGCGGAGAGGCCCTGGCGGGTGAAGCGGTGATCGATGGAAACTTGCAGGCCGGGCGTCAGGTCCGCCCCTTGGCACAGGCGGCTGCGAATGCCGGGGAATTGCTCTTCGAGCCGTTCGATGGCTTCGGCGACGGTGGTGGCCGCGAGATCGACCGTGGGGAGGCCGCCCGTCAGGCCGCGGAGTTGAGCGGGGATGTAGACAGTGG
>JAYTUF010000913.1:0-13242 GCA_043744755.1 Anatilimnocola sp. | reverse complement strand
AACGGAGCATGGTGAGGCTAGTGAGGCACTGGCAAACGAAAGAGCCAGCCAACATGATAGGCCGCACCTAAACCACCGCGCCACTTCTCGACTCTACTAGAACTGATTCGCAAGGCGATTGGACACTACCTCCAAGATGCGTTATCACTGGGCAGGTTGTTGTTGTTATCTGTTGAATACACAGAAACAATATGGACAAATGTTATTGCGTATGTTGCGCCGTTATGAGCAAGCGAAAACCGAGCCGGCCAGGACGTTTGCGGTTGCTTAGCGAGATGAGTACCATCGGGACCGACCTTCCCCTCGCCCTACTAATGGGGAGGGGTGTTGAGAAAGGGGGTGGGTTTTTCAACGCGCACTTAGCGCCATTCACGGGTGGGGCGCGGGGTCGTGTTGATAAAACCTGTCGCGAACTCAACAAACCGGGGCTTGCTGGATGGTTGGCGCACCGACCTGGAGGTCGGTGGCCACGACGCTCGCAATTTGCGCCGCGATTTGCGTGATCAGGCGTTTGCGATCGATGGGTTTGGTCGCGTAGTCGCTGCAGCCGGCGGCGAGGCATTTGTCGCGATCGCCGGACATGGCGTGGGCGGTGAGAGCAATGATGGGTCCTGTGTAACCTTGGTTCCGTAGCGCCGCGGTGGCCGCATAGCCATCCATGATGGGCATTTGCATGTCCATCAGGATCACATCGAAGGGCTGCCCATCGTCCATCGCCGTCAGGGCTTCTGATATAGCGGAGCGGCCATTATTGACCACCGACACTTCGGCCCCCGCCTTCTTAAGGATGTACGAAATCAAGCGCTGATTGTCAGGCCCATCTTCGGCCAGCAGAATTCGGCAGGCGGGGAGCAGCATCTTCGCCGGCGGCTCGGCACTTGGCGGCGCAATCGCGCTGGTTTCCAGCGCCGACGGCAGCGTGGCGGACTCCGTATTGAAGACGGCAGCGACCGCATCAATGGTGACGCGAAACGTGGTGCCGACGCCAGGAGTCGATTCCACAATGGTCACATCGCCGCCGAGCATCTCGGCCAACCGCTTGCTGATCGTCAGTCCCAGGCCAGTACCGCCGAACCGGCGGGTGGTCGAAGTATCGGCCTGCGTGAAGGGGCGGAACAGCTTTTCCATTTGTTCCGGCGTCATGCCCGTGCCGGTATCGACCACATCGATCGTCAGCAGCGGCCGTTCCCCCGGCAGGTGCCGGGCAATGATCCGCACGCCGCCGTGCTCAGTGAACTTGATGGCATTGCCGACCAGGTTGACCAGAATCTGCCGCAGGCGCGTGGGATCGGATTGGATGGACGAGGGCAATTCCCCTTCAACATCAATCAGCAGGTTGAGGTTTCGGACCTGGGCTCGCAGCTTCATCAGCGATTCGACATCGGCCAGCAATTGCCGCGGCGAACACGATATCGATTCGACGCCGACCTTGCCCACCTCAATCTTGGAGAGATCGAGAATGTCGTTAATCAAGCTCAGCAAGTGTTCGCCGTTGCGATGGATGGTGCGGACGGCATCGACGCGATGCTGAGGCGTCTGGTTGATGTCCCCTTCTTCGAGGAGCAGGTCCGCGTAGCCCAGAATCGCCGTCATCGGCGTCCGGATCTCGTGGCTCATGTTGGCCAGAAACTCGCTCTTGGCGCGGTTGGCTCGTTCGGCGTCGTCCTTGAGCTGTGCCATGTCATGGGCGGATTGCGTTAGAGCCGCGGCTTGAGCGCTCAGGCATTCTTTCTTCTCGGCCAGTTCGCTGGTTCGCTCGGTGACGAGTTGTTCGATTTCGGAATGGACGGTGATCAACTGGGCCTGGCGGGTGGCGACTTCCCACATTTCCTGTTGCGAACGAACACAATTCAACACCAGAAACACGTCTTCAAATATGACCCAGCCGATATGTTCGAGTGACCGCAGCCAGTTGGCCTCTGCCACGCCATAGACGGATTGGGGCCAGAGCGTTCCGCGAATCAAATGGTCGGCGGCAACCACCGTCGAAGCCGTAATCAGCACCCGCCAATCGCGATAGAAGGCAATCAGCGCCAGCGAACCAAAGACGTGAAAGTGCGTTTCGACCCGGCCGCCGGAGAGATGCACCAGTAGACCCGACATCAACATCTGGCCGATCGCGATCAAGTGCCGCGTGATGCCCGCGCCGGGATACACAATCGAAAATCCGATGGGCACGCTGATGATCACCGCGCCTAGCAAAATCGAAAAGCCAATGTGGGGATTCAGAGAACTGGAAAGCCCCGCCCAGGTCAGCGGCGAGACCCACACCGCCAATAGAAAGGCGAAGACCCACTGGGCCACGAGCAGCCAGGCAAACAGCCGGTCGGTCTCGTGAAAGACTTGCAGTTGATGTTGCTTCACGAGCTCGCGGGCGAGAAGTGCGTGATTGCTGAATGACGTATCAGGGCGTGATGTGAGACCCATCATGGCCACACCTCCGACCGCGCCGCCGTGACCACGAGCGAAGATTTACCGCTTTGGCGGCAGGCGGTGAAGTTGACGTATGCCATCAGCAATTACAGGGCTAGGTGCGGAAATGAAATTGGCCCACGAAGACCCTTTTCGGGGGCTTCAGGAAAACATAGGCCGCAACGACAGCTTGACAGTAAGTGTTGGCGAGAGAGGCAAAGAATGTCGTTGTTTGCGGCGGAAACCCGCAGTTCGGTGGGTTGGGTTTTTACGGCCTGGGGCGGCGGCGCCCGGCTGTCGCTAGCGACTCGCTTCGATAAACAGCGACGAATCAACGCAGAAGTAGGTTGAAAGTCGCGACATGTTCTCGGCGCTCAGTGTGCGGCGACCAGCTAAGACGTCAACGATGATGTTCTTGTCAATCTCCGTACTCGCTTCGACCTCGGCGTGCTCCACTCCTTTGGCATCAATCAAATGCGCGAGCAATTCTGCCACGGTTGAAGTCGGCGTGGGATGCGACTGAGATTCGTAGGTTTCAGCAAGCGTGGAGAGCAATTCCAGCAATTGAAGTTGTGCGTCGGAAGGCTGAGCTAGCGTCATCAATTCTTCAATGACCTGATGAACCACGACGAGATTCGAATCCGTGTGGATGACTCGCGGCTGGTATTTCGCCAGCAGTTCTGCGTAGGTCGAGCCGAGGTCGTCTGCGATCGATGCCAGGGTGGTGGGACTCATTCGCAACAATCCTTCCAGCGGTCTTTACTGTATTCAGCATGTGTCATGAAGTGCTTCACGAACAAGGTTCCGCCCGTGTGCTCGTTCCTATAGCTTACTTGGACGACAAGCCGATAGTCATTTCCCTTGCAATCAAAAATCAGGCAGCCACCGATTTGGTCTGCGGTTGCATAGGTCGCGCGAACATCCTCGAGGTTGGTCCAGTGGGCTTTGGAGGCGACTTCCCACCACTTCGCTAACCAATCGCGCGCGTCCGCATGTTCTTGACTAAACCTCGCGATTGTTGATCGAGCGAGGACGTGCATCGCGGAACCTATTCGAGATTGATTGCAGAGAATGACTTGATGATAAGTTGCTAAGATACTGCGACATTCGCGGTTCTGCTAGCACTGCTCCGGCGGACCTTCCCGCCGTGCCCGTCGGCAATTCAGAATCACGCCGCGAACTGCCGAAAGTGACTGCATACGCTTTTCAAGCGCACTAAGACTCTCCTGCGGCGGAGCCGCAAACTACCCACCTACCAGAAGCGCGACGAAGATGGATTTTCGACGCAGCGGTCAGCTCGACGAGCGCCGGCGGCGCGTTCTCATGGATGAGATCGCCACGCCCTCCGGCGACACCGAGAAAGCCCAGCCGACATCGGCCAAGGGTCCGGTGCGGGCGTATAACGAAAGCGTGCTGAGCGAGCGGCAGAAGCGGGTCAGCGAGTTCATTCCGCGGCGGCCGTTTGCCGTCGTCGCCACCATTCTGCTGCTGCTGACTACGGTCGCGGCGATTGAAGCACTCTATATCTATACGGCACCAATCGGCGGACACCGCGTAGGTCGCGCTACGGTCAAGACGATCCAAGCGAGTAGCGATCATCCCTTCGCCGCGCTCGATCTCGCCGCGCGGGGAAACATCGGCTCCTGGTTTTCGTCACTGCTGTTTGCGGCCGGAACGCTGGCGGTGCTGGGCCTGCTTTCGATCCGTGCGCATCGCGTGGACGACTATCGCGGCCGCTACCGCGTTTGGTGGTGGGTTGCCGCAGCGCTCGCCTGGGCCAGTCTCGATGCTGCCACGGGAATGCACAATGCGCTCGGCCACGCGGTGCAACTGCTGGCCGGTGATGCGCTCCCCAGTGGTCATCGCCTGATGTGGCTCGGACTGTATGGCCTCGTTTTCGGCACGCTGGGCATGCGGGCAGCGGTTGAGATCTGGTCGTCTTCGCTGGCGGTGGTCAGCGTCTCGTGCGCGGCGTTGCTGTACTTCGCCGGCATCGCCATGCAGCTCGAAGTCGTGGCCCTCAGCGGCGACATTGTACTGAGCACCGTGATCGGCAGCACGCTCACGCTGCTCGCCCACGTCTCGCTGGTTAGCGGCGTGCTGCTCTATGCCCGCCATGTGCATCTCGACGCTCAAGGCCGCCTGCTGGTAAGTGCCGACCCCGTTGCCAAGACCAAGAAGAAACCCAAGAGCAAAGCCAAGCTGGCCGTGGTGGCGGACGATGATGAAAAGGACGACAAGAAGCCCGCCACGCCGGTGAAGGAAAAGAAAGAAGCCGACAAGAAGGAAGCCGCCGCCTCCGCCGCGAGCACTAAGGCGGGGCCTTTAGCCGGCCTGAAGTTCGGCGCCTCGAACTCGCCCCAAGCGTCCGCCAGCATCAGCAACAAGACCAACACTGCCCCAGCGAACAGTACAGCGAACAACGTCGCCGATGACGAAGAAGACGAGGATGACGACGAAGGCGAACGCTCCTCGAAAGCCGAACGCCGCCGATTGAAGAAACTCGCGCGACGAGATGCGGGGCAGCAACAACGGCGGGCGGCGTAGGGGAGTGATCGTCTGTTTGCTCTGAGCCGCGCGTGATAATTGCGCCGGCGCTGGTGGCGGGGCCCTTGCATCAAGGGATGAGCAGCGGGCAGATCGTGCGGTTCGAAGAAGTCACTCGCTGCCCGCCCGAGATTCAGGACGTGCTGATCAGCATCCTCTCCGAAAAGCTGATGATGGTCCCCGAACTTACGGGCGAAAGCCGCGTGCTGCTGGCCAAGCCGGGCTTCAACATCCTCACTAAAACGGCATTTCTTCATCGCGCAGTTCGCGGCTCAGCTCATACAA
Source organism: Anatilimnocola sp. (assembly GCA_043744755.1). Classification (GTDB taxonomy): domain Bacteria; phylum Planctomycetota; class Planctomycetia; order Pirellulales; family Pirellulaceae; genus Anatilimnocola. The sequence continues at coordinate 7,998 of JAYTUF010000913.1, read as the reverse complement.
TTGGCTTTGCAGGTCGGCCGCCTTGGAAGTGAGGTTGGGGTAGGCGGTAACAACCTGTTCCAACGTCGTGACGAGCGCGGTACATATGGCATCACAGGCGTCTCGCTCGCCGCTCGCTTGACTGTTGCGGAGGGAGTCGAAGAGGTCGTTGATGTTTGCGATCCAACTGGTTTCCGGGGCGGTCTCGCGCGGCTGGTGGCCGCGCAAGGTCTGCAAGTCCGTCACCAATTCAGCCACTCGAAACGACAACGAGAATGCGGGGAAAGCGTTGCCGATGTTCGCATTCGGCAAGACCGAATTGCTCCAGACGGGTTCCAGCGCGGGATCGATGAGGCCGGCGGCAATGTCGGCCTGGCGCTGCTTTTCCCGGGCATCACATTTCTCTGCAAAGTCTCGATAGTCCGCCTGTTGTTTGTCCCATTCGGCCCGCGTTGCGCAGAGCGAGAACGCAAACTCATCATCGAGTTCCAAGTGATGGCCATCGAAGGAACAAAACGTCAGCCCGAACGACTCGTCGGCCATCATTCGGCAGAGCGGACATTCGCAATCGATGATGTGGGCGCCGTCCGCAAGCAGTGGAATGCGGCGCCGTTCGGAATCGAGGATCTCAATCGGCGGCATAGGGTTGCCGTCGATCCTGCCGTAGTGCAACCACGACTGGGCGTGCTGATGCAGGTGCGCGGTTAATTGCGGTTCCGTGATGTCGGGCTGCTCGTGAATGGTCTGCCAAGCCTGCGCGAGCAATTCGCGGCACAGATCAAAGTACATGCAAAGTTCATGACGCCCCATCGGCCCGAACCGATACGCGACCGCGGACGGTTCAACACCAACGGGCGCTCGGCCTTCGTTTTCCCATTCCCGCTGCCGATTCGACAGTTCGCGGTCAACCCATTCCAGGCCCCGGTGCAAATAGTGGCGGGGAATATCGCCATTCAAATCGGGATGGGGAGTCATGAGCCAATCAACGTGAACCTCGACCGTCAGTTCGTGCCAAGCAGAGCGAGTTTCCGCGAAACGCTGTTCCAATTCACTGGCTAAGTTGGATTCTGACTGCCTGGCCTGTCCCATCACCGCATCGGCGATGCGGGCCTGCGCCCCGTCCGGGTCCAGCCAATCTTTCGCCAGACGCGAGGGGGATTCCTGGGCGCGGACCAGCACGCGTCGCGCGAGTCCAGCCGCGAGTGGCGCTCCGAATAGGAACTCGCGGAAGTCGAAAGGAGCCTCGGGTGTTGACATCTCTGGCTGGGCCAGTACAGCGGACCAAGGCGCGACGCGCTGCGTCCACCGCGGCGGCAAATTGATCCACACGATGGGATTGCCCGGCTCCCAATTGCCTTCGTCGCGCTGAAAGGCGGCCGGGTTCTCGAACAATTCCTCTTCCTGCGAAACCAGAATCTCGCCGCGGGCGAGGTCGACGGACACCCAGCGCGGAGGATCTGCCGCTTGTGTACCAGCCGGCCGCCAGTCAAGTTCCATGAGCGGCCTGTCGACCGCATATCGCTGCCAGGCCGTTGCTAGCTCGGGCAGAGTATAAGGATCGGCCGAGAGCGAACCGGCGAGCAACAGCACATCCCACTCGTCCATCTCGGCCAACACGAGAGCCGTTTGCGCGTCGAGCAGCACAATTGTTTGCAGGGGTCGGTCGGTCACGGCAGCAACCTTGTCACAAGCTTCAAGTCGGGGGATTGCCCGTGTTGTACTCCATCAGGGCGTGCGGAAACGGGAGGGCTGCAAATTTTCTCGGCGAAGTCCCTCAATGCCAGGCTGGGCCGAAGTGTTTGCATCCGGTCGGAATTGCCCCTAAAATTCGCGGAGGGAGACGCTACTTGGCCAAGTGTGCTGTCGATCGATAACCCTCATGCATTACCGCCTCCTCGGACAAACCGGCATCTCGATTTCGCAGCTCGCCTTTGGCGCTGGGCCGGTGTCGACGCTGATGATTGGCGAGGATGACGCTCAGCAGCGGGCGGTGGTTCAGTCCGCGATTGAAGCCGGCATCAATTGGTTCGATACCGCAGGCACCTACGGCCAGGGACAATCGGAGCGGAGTTTAGGAAGAGCGCTAAGTGACTTAGGGGCTGCCGAGCGCGTGCATGTCGCCACCAAAGTGCGGCTGATGCCGGAAGACCTGCACGATATTCCCGGCGCGGTTTATCGTTCCTTCGCAGCCAGTCTGGAGCGCCTGCAACTGCCGCGGGTCACGCTGCTTCAACTGCATAATTCCATCACGGCCGAGCGGGGTGATGAGCCGACGTCGATCACGCCCCACGATGTGCTTGGTCCGGGCGGCGTGGTCGATGCGTTCCAACGCTTGCGCGACGAGGGACTGGTGTTGCACGTCGGCCTGACCGGCATCGGGCAAGCGGCCGCCTTGGCTGAGGTCGTTCGCTCCGGCTGGTTCGCCACGATGCAGGTTCCCTATCATCTGCTCAATCCCAGTGCGGGCCAGATCGTTCCCGACGACTTCCCCGAAACAAACTACGGCAACATCATCGCCGACTGTGCCGCGCAAGGTATGGGTGTGCTAGCCATCCGCGTGCTGGCCGGCGGCGCACTGGCGGGCAACTCGCCCAGCCCGCATACGTTCAAAACGCCCTACTTTCCGCTGGCACTCTACGAGCGTGATCGACAGCGGGCCGAGCGAATTCAAGAGTTGCTCGGAACCGATCGCAGCCTGCCGCAGGAAGCGATTCGCTTCGCCTTAACGCATCCGCAAATTCATGCGGCGATTGTCGGTTTGGGATCGATAGCACAAATCGACGAGGCGCTCGGCGCACTGACCACCGACCGCGAAACGATCAACTGGGGACGAATTCTAAACGAAGTTGAACCGCAGGAGTTAATGCGATGACCACCGCCAATCGTCGAGAGTTTCTTAAACAGTCCGCGGCTACCGTCGTTGCGGCCGCCGCGCTATCGCAGCAAGTGTCTAGCGCCGCCAACGCTGCGAACGGCAAGTTGCGCGTGGCCCTCATCGGGTGCGGCGGACGCGGCACCCACGATGCCAATCTGTTCAAGAACACGCCCAACGTCGAGCTGGCCTATGTCTGTGATGTGGACGTTGCGCGACGGGAAGCGGTTGCAAAGTCGCTGGGGGTGCCGGCCGCTCAGGCGCTCTCCGACATGCGACGGATGCTGGACGATAAAACGGTCGATGCCGTGATTGTCGCCACCCCCGACCATTGGCATTCGCCCGCGGCGATCCTGGCTTGCGAGGCGGGGAAGCATGTGTATGTCGAAAAGCCCATCTCGCACAACATCCGCGAAAGCCGGCTGCTGGTCGAAGCGGCCAAGCGGAACAAAACACACGTCCAGCACGGCACGCAAAGCCGCAGCACGCCGATGATGATCGAAGCGGTGAAGCTGCTGCGCGAGGGCCTCATCGGCGATGTGCTGGTCGCCAAGTGCTGGAACATTCAGCGCCGCGGCGCGCTCCCGGCCGGGCAAGACGTCGATCCGCCGGCCGGTTTCGATTACGACAGTTGGGTCGGCCCGGCCACGATGATTCCCTATCGCACGAATCGCGTCCACAAGCGGTGGACCATGTGGCACCACTTCGGCGCGGGTGAAGCGGGGAACGACGGCGTCCACGATCTCGACTATTGCCGCTGGGGCCTGGGAGTGGAAATGCATCCCGACAAGATCTCGGCCCAGGGCGGTAAATTCTTCTTCGATGACGAGCAGGAGTTTCCTGATACGCAGCAAGTAACCTTTCAATACTCGGGAGATGAGACACCGGGCACCAAGCGGCTGCTGATCTACGAGCAGCGGCTCTACTCGACCAACTATCCGCAAAACGTTGACAGCGGGGCCGAGTTCTATGGCACCAAGGGGCAGATGTTCCTCAGCCGTCGCGGCAAGATGCAAGTGCTGGGCGAGCGGAACACGCCGGTCACCACGAAAGTGACGCCCGGTCCGCAGAACGATGCGTTACACGTGCAAAACCTGTGCGACGCTATCCGCAATGGAACCAAGCTCAACGCCGACGCGCTCACCGGCCATCTCTCCACCGCGCTCTGTCACCTGGGCAACATCAGCACCCGCGTCGGCCGGTCGCTGACGTTCGATCCGCAGTCGGAAATAATCTGCGGCGACGCCGAAGCCAACGCCCTCGTCCGCCGCGAATACCGCGACCACTGGGGCACCCCCAAAGGCGAGTAGGAGGACGAACGTACACTCAAGATCGGAGACTAGACAACATGTCGAAGTAGACCCCACCGAGCTTGTCTCGGTGGTGAAGTGATTCTGCACTAGAACAGAGAAGTTCGAGATCCTGCCCCCACCGACCTCGCGTCGGTGGAGCAAGTGATTTAGTTGCGGAATCATGCGTTCCACCGGCACAAGGCCGGCGGGGACGAGGAATGCAAATATTCGCGACTAGTGCAAAATCAAGGCTCCACCGAGACAAGCTCGGCGGTGGCCAAATCAAGAGTCTTCAACCCTTCATCCCTTCAACCCTTCATCCCTTCATCCCTTCCTCCCTTCCTCCCTTCCTCCCTTCCTCGCCCACCAATCATGTCCACCAATCGCCGCCAATTCCTCCAAGAAACTACCCTCGGCGTGGCCACCGTCGCCGCGCTCTCTACGACCGCAAACGCTGCCCCCGGCAATCGACTCGTCGTCGGCGTCATCGGTCCCGGCGGGATGGGCTCGAACCATCTCAAGCTGCTATCGGGCTATGCGGATGTTGATGTCGCCTATGTCTGCGATGTGGACGCCAGTCGCGCGGCCTTGGCTGCGAAGCTCGTCGAGAACGCCAAAGGAACCGCGCCGAAAGTCGTCACCGACATGCGGAAGGTCTTCGACGACAAGTCCGTCGATGCCGTTTTCATCGCCACGCCCGATCACTGGCACTCCCCCGCGACGATCCTGGCCTGCGATGCGGGCAAGCATGTGTATGTCGAAAAGCCCTGCTCGCACAACATTCGCGAAGGCCGGCTGATGATCGAAGCAGCTCGCCGCAACAAGCGGATTGTGCAAGTCGGCACGCAAAGCCGCAGCAGTGCTCACGTGATGAAGGCCATGCAGTTGTTGAAGGACGGCGCGATCGGCGACATTCTCACGGCCAAGGTTTGGAACAGCCAAAAGCGCCGCGACATCGGCCACGTGCAGCCGAGCACGCCGCCGAAGGAACTTGATTACGACACCTGGTCCGGCCCCGCGCCGCTGCGGCCTTACCAGGCGAATATGCTCCCCGGTTCGTGGCGGTGGTTTCATGACTTCGGCTGCGGCGACATGGGGAACGACGGCGTCCACAACCTGGATATCGCCGTCTGGGGCCTGGGCGTGCAGACGCACCCCTCGACCATCGCCGCACTCGGCGGCAAGTATTTCTTCGATGACGATCAGCAATTCCCCGATACGCAGAATGTGCTGTTTGAATATGAAGCGACCAAGGGCGGACACAAACAACAACTCAGCTTCGAGCAGCGGATCTGGTCTCCCTATCGCCAGGAAGGCTATGAAAACGGCAATGCCTTTTATGGCACCAAGGGGCAGCTCATCCTGGGCCACACCGTCGGCTGGCAACTCTTCGGCGAGAGGAGCAAGCCGCTCGACTCCGGCACCGGCACGCCCGATCTGCCGGCCCATCATCGCAACTTTTTCGACTGCATCCGCAGCGGCGAACCGCCTCATGCCGAAGCGGCCATCGGACACTTGTCGGCGTCGCTCGTTCACTTGGGCAACATCGCCACGCGAGTTCGCCGCCTGCTGAAGTTCGATCCACAAACCGAACGCATTGCCGACGACAATGAAGCCCAAGCCCTCGTCCGCCGCCAGTACCGCGAGCATTGGGGCACGCCGCGCGGAGCATAGATCAGCCGCCAATCGCTTGCGTGCGGTTCTCGCAGAGGAACCGTGGGCTAGCGTCCCATGGCACTTACGTTGAGTTTTTTTTCTAAATCATGACGATGTTGGTACGACATTTGCGCATTCTTCTGACGTTTTGCACTTGGTTGCCAAAATGTCAGGAGGCGATGATGGCTGCGCAGACGCGGGTTATGCGGTTCCGATGGGAAGCCCGATTGAAGTTGGGGTGGCTTTCGCCTACAACGGATGGCGTCGAGTGATCGACCGGGGCCTCTGCCCGAAAGGGGCCCTCGCGAGGGGGAAACGTGAACCTGGTCAGGCCTTAATCGGAGCAGCCATAAGCGATGTACTCTTGTGCGGGGGCCTCTTTTCGGCAGCGGCTTTTTTGTTTCACCCAGAAACATCAGCATCTCGTAACCAGCATCTCGTAACGCACGCGGAGGCAGGTTTGCATTGTCGCCTGCAGACGACGCATGGCCCTGCTTCCTGACGCTACTGTTCCCAGCGACAACCCCGAAAATAAGTCCGCGGTCGGCGATAATTATGTCGTCGTCGCCCGCCGCTACCGGCCGCAGGACTTTCAGCAGCTCGTTGGTCAGCCACAGGTTTCGCAGGCGCTGGGGACCGCCATCAACACGGGGCGGGTCGGCCACGCTTATCTGTTCACCGGCGCTCGCGGCGTGGGGAAGACCAGCACCGCGCGGATTTTTGCGAAGGCGCTCGACTGTGTGAAGGGGCCGACGACGGAGCCTTGCGGCGAGTGCGACATCTGCCAGGGAATCGCGGCCGGCAGTGACATGGATGTGCTGGAGATCGACGGCGCGAGCAATCGCGGCATCGACGAGATCCGGCAGTTGCGGTCGAACGTGAATGTGCGACCCAGCCGGGCGCGCTATAAGATTTATATCATCGACGAAGTTCACATGCTGACCACGCAGGCGTTCAACGCGCTGCTGAAGACGCTGGAAGAACCGCCCGAGCATGTGAAGTTCATTTTCTGCACGACCGAAGCGGACAAGATTCCGATCACGGTTCTCTCACGCTGCCAGCGGTTCGATTTTGCGCCTATTCAATCGCAGGCCATTGTTGACCGGCTGCAACACATTTGCGATCAGGAAGGCGTGACGGTCGAACTGGCCGCGTTGCAAGTTCTCGCGCGGCGGGCGAATGGTTCGATGCGAGATAGCCAGTCGTTGCTGGAACAATTGCTCTCGTTCAGTGGTCGGAAGTTAACCGCCGCGGATGTACATAAACTGCTCGGAACGGCGCAGTCAGGTCGGCTCGCGGCGATCACGAATGCACTGGCGGCACACGATGCGGCAACGGCGCTCGGGCTGCTTGATGAGGCGCTCCGCGAAGGGGTCGATGCCGGGCAGTTGGCCGAGCAACTGTTGGCCTACCTGCGCGATGCGCTGGCGTGTCATTTGGGCTGTTCGAGCGACCTGTTGCTCGCGACCGAAGCCAGCGATGCGGACGAGCTGCGGCGACTGGGTGCGGCACTCGGTTTGGAAACATTGCTGGCCGCGGCCCAGATTCTCGATCAAGCCTTGGTGCGGATGAAGCAAAGCACGCAAACGCGGACGTTGGTCGAGTTGGCGCTCGTCAGAATCGCCAGGCTCGAGCAACTGCAATCGCTCCCCGCGCTGATTGCCCAATTGCAGAGTGGCGGCCCGTTATCTCTACCAGCATCGCACGTTGCGGCACCTGCAATCGCCAGACCACAGGTCCCAGTTCCAGCCACGAATTCGTCCGTTTCGCTGCCAAGTGGACCGCCAGCGAATCAACCTATTGAACCTGCCAAGGCGAATCAGCCGGAACCCAAGGCCGCCGACGATGTCGATCAAAAAAAAACGACCGACGTCGCTGAACCGGTAAAATCCGCACCGCCTGAGTCGGTTTCGAGTATTGTTTGGAGCGACGCGGAAGCTCTAGCTGCCTGGCAGCAAGTGCTTAGCCAGATTCAAGATATGACGGCCGACTACGCGTCGAAGGCCGAGAGTATTGCAACTTCTGGGCCAAATCGGCTAGTTGTGCGATTTAGAAAAGCGTATACTCATGCCAAGGAGAGTTGCGAGCGCCCCGAGCGTCGGCAACGGATTGAGCAAGGTCTATCCGCACTTGCCTGCCGTCCGATTCGCGTGGAATTCGAATTCCTGGCCGATGAACCGCAAGCGGTTGTCACCGCAC
>JAYTUF010000912.1:0-3369 GCA_043744755.1 Anatilimnocola sp. | reverse complement strand
CCTCACCCCAACCCTCTCCCCGGAGTACCGAGGAGAGGGAGTAAGACGTTACTTCGAGAGTCGCACTTCCCAGTCTAATCGCAGTTCGCCGGCGTTTTGCACTAGCTTGAGCGTGGTGCCGGCCAGTTGTTTGGCAGCACCGAGCAGACCGGTGATCTGCTGTTCGGCGGCAGCCCGGTCGTGACCCTGTTCGAGCATGTTCTGCGCGATCAGCGACTCGCGGTTGTCATCGAGCATCGCCTGGGCAACTTGTCCGTCGATGTGCAAAGCGGTGTTCGTGCCCGTTTCACTGGCGGGAGATTTCTGAACGAGGTCGATCAACTCCAGCGCGAGCGGCTTGGTGCTGGAGAGAATGAACTTGTCACCGATGAAGGCGGCGGTGGGAGAGGCATTGAACTGCGGTGGCGCGGCCTTGCGAGTTGCTTCATTATCGGGGGGCAAATATTCGGATGAGACGACGAGCGCTGCGCCGATCTTCTCGCTGTTCAAATCGAGCGGATCGATGCCGTTTTGTCCGCCCGCGATGTTCAAGAAGCCAATCAGGCTTTGGTAGGTCACCTTGAAAATCCGCGATGTCTCGGCCGGATTCTTCATCTGCACAATCAGGGCCACGCCGGGCAGCTTGATCGCCGGCACGACATCCCCTGCTTTGTATTGCTGCCGAACCGCGACCAGTTGCATGCCGGGTTGCAGGTTGCCGAGAATCTCGTCGCCGAAGTCGCGGCCGGCGAAGAGTGTTTTCAAACCGGCTTCGGCCTCGACGAATTTGGCGTTCACTTCGTCGTTGAACAAGTCGGGGGCGTGCTTCCACATTGAGCCAAAATCGCGATAAGTGGTGAGCGAGAACAGCGTTTGCTTCGGTGCCAGCAGCGGCGGCGATTGACCCTGGCCGTCCGCCCCGAAAAAGAACGCCTTCCGCTTCCCGGCTGCGGCAAGGTCGCAAGGCATGGCCAGCGAGAGCGCCAGGCGCTGCGGTTCGAACTCAAGCGTAGCCGTCACATAAGGAGCATCGGGAAAGGCACTGACAATGCCGCCAGCCAGCAACTCGCCGGCCGGATTATCACTTTTCTGACCCGCCAACCCTTTGAGAACACCCGTGGTGCGGAGGAGACGCAAATCGAGGTACGACCAGGCCGCGGCCGAAGTGAGTCGCTTGGCATAGGCGGCCTGAAATTGCGGTTCGTTGCCCAGGGATTCCGGCTTCTCGTCCAGCAAGTTGTTCAGCACGAAGGAAAGCGTGAGCGATTTGTTGGCGACAATGATCCAACCTTCATGCACCGCCAATCGCATTTCGCCGATTTGATAACCCTTAATGCCCCGATGCTCGCCGACTTTTACCGGGTCACCTTCGCCCCGGTCCCTGGCGGCGGAGCGTGCCATTTCGAGCAGCGTATCGCGGGCTTTCTCCGCCGTTGCCTTGTCGCTGGATCTGGTCAGCAACACAACGCCCTGGCTGGCGAGATCAAAGCCAAAATAGAGTCCGCCGCTGGTCAGCTTGCCAACAGCCGGCCGAAGCTTCTCACCGAATTGCTTTTCGATCGCGGCAATGGCTTGCAGCCCCTGTTGATATTCGGGGCGCTCCAAAGCCTTTTGATACTCGGGCAAGGCATACAGTTTCTGGGCGAGCGGATGATCGATCACGCCGTCGATCATCTTGCCCGGCTGCGGGATTTCCGCATAACCAATGATCGTGGCCGGCATCAGATCGCGGGCGGTTTTCTCCGCAGCGCCAGCCGGCAGACCAATCCAACAGACAAACAACAAACCAACGAGAGAGCGAAACGAAAGAGTCGCGGTCATGGCGGGCACTCGCTGCGGCAGAGGAAATGAAGCCGCCGATTGTACCAGTGCGAGCGGGCGGAAGTTTCAGAAAATGCCGCCGTCTTGGTTTCTCCCGCGACTTCCGTCACTTCCTACAGCAAGCTCTCCAGCAGCAATCGCAGTTTCCGCATTTCCCCTGCGTGATCCACGCCTTCGACATCGGCGATGTGTACGCTCAGGGCGTGGTTATAGCGCACTTTTTGCAATTGCGTGATTAACCGGCCATATTCCACATCCCCTTGCCCCACGCGAACTTGAAACGCGCTCTTGTTGGTGTCACGGAGCTGAGTGTGGAACGTGTATTTCATCAATTTGTCGATGACTTTCCCCTGGGCATTGCCATAGATATAGACGCTCGGGTCGAGCGTCACGCCCAGCCCTTTCACGTTGTCACACAGCACCGTCACCGTATCCATGTCCTCACTCAGCCGGCCGAGTTGGCTCTTAATGCCCACGCGGACGCCTTGCATCGTGGCAATATCGACCAGCCGGCGGAGGTGATCGACCTCTTCATTGAAGGGCGTGCCAACTTCCCCCGAGGGAACCGTCAGCGTGACCACCTTCACGGACTTCGCCAATCGGCAAATCGCCAGGAACTGTTCGTAATGGGCTTCACCCGTCGCGGCGATGCGCACATCAAACGCAACAATATCGAGCCGCCGCGTGTTGCGGCATTGCTCGCTGGCCTGTTCCGGGTTGGCCAAAATGTACGAAGGCTTGAACTGCTCGCGATCCTCGAACATGGCTAGTTCGACGGCCGTGTATTCCAAATCGCCAACGCGATCTAAAGCGGCGGGCAGAGACAAATCGGGAAAGCAATCGGTAGTGGCCGAGACAAGCACCGTGACACGCTCCTGACTATGAACCATCCGTGACGGGGCAGGGCCTGCCCCCGTTGCGTAGCTTACCGGCAGAAGCCCCTTGGGAGCAACACCACCCACAGTTTGCTAGCGTGTGATAATTGGCTCGCAGGCCCGGCGTTCGATACAAACGATTCCGCGGGGCACTTGCAATTCGGAATGACTCAGGAGCAATTCAGGTATCGCAAGTTCGATTGGCTCAGCGGCCATTACAATCCTCATTATCGCCGGCTATTGCTCCTTGGCGTTCCTCGACCCGCAAAGCCAGTTTGGGAAGAACTATGGCTACACGCTCGGACTTCTCTCGCTGCCGTCCGTCTGCCTGGTGGCGCCGGTCTTCGGAGTGCTGACTATTGTCTTCGCCGTTCTCACTGCAAGAGGACTAACAATCGAGCAAGAAATGACGCGACCTGCCGCCGAAGCCGCAGGTCGCGCGCGAGTTGGATTTCGCGAAGTTCGCCTGGCTGCTTAGAACACAAACACCGCGTCGAAATTGAGCAGGAACTGATCCTTACGCAAGCCATCGTCGAAAGGCTGCAGGCCAGCCGGGGAACCGGCTCCGGTGTACCAGTCGTACACCAGGGTCGGGCGGATGGTCCAGTTCGCGGTCGGGGTCCAGTTCGGGCCGAGCTTGATCCGGTAGAAGTCGCCTTGGAACGGGCCGCGAGCGAGGCCGCGGGCGTTCGGG
>JAYTUF010000911.1:0-3371 GCA_043744755.1 Anatilimnocola sp. | reverse complement strand
GAGCGTGGCACTTATCGACGATCCCGTTCCCACGGTGAATTGAAACCAATCGACATCGCTGTCGTCGTCGATGCTCACCGTATCGATCGTGAACGTGGCGCCGGTTCCCAGGCTGCTGGCGGTGGCCGCTGTGTTGTTGCCGCCATTCTTTTCGAGGCGATCGCCATAGCCGCGATTGACGGCCAGGATGTCATCCGCCTGCGGGCCGTCGTAAGCGAGTGAGATGTTCGGCTCCATCAGCTTCGTGCCGTTGACGGGCGTAACATGTCCCAAGCCCAAGCCGTGGCCCGCTTCATGGGCCATGGTGTTCCGCAGCCGCAACGAGTTGGTGCCCGTGTTGCTGAAGAAGGTATCGCCCGTATCGAGGACCATGTCGCCGACGGTGGGATAGAAGTTGTAGGCCAGGATGTTGCTGGGGCCATCGATATAGTGACCGCTCAGGCGCACATCGCCGCGGATGCCCACGGTGCCATTGAACGACGAACCAAGCGCCGCGCCATCGTCGGCCGGCTCGTAGACATAGTTCACCCCCGACACCGCCGACCAGCGATCAAACACCGACTGCACCGGCGCGAACCAGGGCTGGTCCTGCGGCAGGCTGCTGCTGGCGTTCGTGCCGTAAATGCCGGCCAGGAACGACCGCAGATTGCTGGGGGCGGCCGGTTCGCCGTTATAGCCGGCGATGGGAGTGCCATCGGTCGCGATGCTCCAGCGAATCGTGGTCGAATCGCCTTGCGTCAAGCCGCTGCCGTTGGAGGCCGTCCGGCTCCAGCGGTCGGTATCGCTGAACGTGAACAGATCGAAGCCGCCTTGGTTCTCCAGGTCGTCATACGCGGCGACAACTTCCGCTGGCGTGCCCGGAGCGAACACCACATCCACATGATTTGCAGGCACCGAGGGGCAAGTGGGTCCGAGCGTCGCTCCTAGTGCCGGATCGGCGTTGAACACCGCCCGTGTTTCCAATTGTTCGAGACACAGGGCCGAGCGCTGCGTCGATAGCGGCCGTAAGAAAGCCCGCCGGGTTCGATTTTTTTGAGCCGAAATGCGCGCAACCGAAGCGAAAATCTTCAACGAAAGGACTCCCTTTTGCAAATGGAACCGCCAGAGCGCAAACCAGTGTCTTGGCGGGTCCGTTGTAAGATAAGTGCCGCTGGCGTCATCGGCAGCCACGACCGAAGTCGACCGAGAAAAGTGCGAACCAAAATCGCGTAGAATGAGTTATAGGAAAACTTTTTGATTTGACAATAATTTGCGCATGGCGGAAATCCGCAATCTGCAATTGCCATATTTTCAGTTAAAAATGGGTAAGCTGCGTAGACTTTGCTGGATACTAGCGAGCGCCGCCGCCGTTCCCGAAGCCTGGACTTTTCTCCGAGATTAATGCCCCAAACGTTTCCTCGCCGAGTGCGAACCTTTCGCGCTCTCCCGTTCTCTCTCTCGCAAGTCAGCCAAACTCCGATATATTTGAGGACGAATTGCGCGGCCGTATGCAACACCGTGCGTGAGGACTTTGTTTCCTGACCCCCGACCTCCAGTCTCCGAGCCCCCCATGTCCCTCCAAATCTATATCAGCGGCAAGTACTACGACAAAGAGCACGCCAAGATCAGCGTGTACGACCATGGCCTGCTGTATGGCGACGGCGTTTTCGAGGGGATGCGCAGTTACCACGGCAAGGTCTTCCGCCTGCAGGAGCATCTCGACCGCCTGTGGGATTCCGCCCGCTCGATCTGGCTCAACATTCCCATCTCGCCGGCACAGATGGCCGCGGCCGTGAACGACACTCTGGCCAAAAACGGCATCCGCGATGGCTACATCCGCCTGATCGTCACCCGTGGCAGCGGCACGCTGGGGCTGGACCCGAACAAGTGCGCGATGCCGGAAGTGATCATCATCACCGACCACATTCAGATGTACCCCACGGAGTTCTACGAAAACGGCTTGAAGATTGTGACTGCTTCGACCATTCGCAATCACACCGGCGCCCTCAGCCCGCGGATTAAGTCACTCAATTACCTCAACAACATCCTCGCCAAGATCGAAGGCCTGCGGGCTGGCTGCGTCGAAGCCCTGATGCTCAACGGCCGGGGCGAGGTGGCCGAGTGTACCGGCGACAACATTTTCCTGGTCAAAGGCGGCGTCCTCTTCACGCCCCCCACCGACGCCGGCATCCTCGAAGGGATCACCCGCAACGCCGTGATCGAGCTGGCCGAAGCCGCCAACATCATCGTCAAACAAATCCCCCTCTCCCGCCACGACGTCTACATCGCCGACGAAGTCTTCCTCACCGGCTCAGCGGCGGAAGTGATCCCCGTTGTAGAGATCGACAGCCGCGTGATCGGTGACGGGAAGCCAGGGCCGATGACGAAGAACCTGACGGCAAAGTTTCATGCGTTGACGAGGGAATAGCAATAAACCCGAGACCCTTATGGCCTTGTCTGCTGACCAATTCGCCAAAGCCCTGATCGCCGCGGGGCTTTCGTCGGCGGAAGAAATCAAGACGCTTTGGTCGTCGCTCCCCGCCGGCACGCGCCCCAAGGATGGCGAGACGTTCGCCAAGCTACTCATCGAACGTGGCGCGCTCACGGACTTTCAAACGCATGAACTGTTGAGCGGTGCAGGCACCCCGCTGGTTCTCATTCCTCCCGGCGAATTTCTGATGGGCAGCACGGATGAGCAGGTCGCGGCAGCGCTCAGAAAGGCTGAAGGCGACGTGGCACCACTGTCCAAACACAATTTCTCCCCCCTGGCCGATCGACCGATCGCCCTGCTTCGTTCTTTCCAGGCGGGCCAAAGTGAGATTGGGCGCATTGAGGTGCTGCACTTGGAAAGCGGCATTGCCGTCGATGCAGAACAGCACCCCGTTCGGCGTCCGTAACCGCACGCGAGCCTCGAATGTATACGGCCCGGACTCGTCCCTCGTCAGCGAATGAATCTCAACGTAGCTAGTGCTACCGTCGAATTCTAAGGCGTTGTCGGCGCCAGCCACCGCGGGCGGGAGGGTTGCGGGGACGATCCTTTTGGGCGGCGCGGTGATCGACGTCCCGGCAACGACCTCGCCACCAGTCAGCAGTAAATAGCAGTCCCGTTCCCCTGCCACTAGCGACCTCACGGCCCCATTTCGCCGCGTCGCTTGCGACGCGCTCGCGACCTGCGCGAAAACCCCTGCGCGCGAAAACCCGTGGCCACAGACCCCCAAGTCCGAGACCCTCAGCGCATCGGCTCGCACTGCGCACATCAGCCATTGGGCGGTAGCCCCCGGTTCCGCGCGAACCGGACGCTAGCGCGTGCCGGCTGATTCTTCCGCGGTCGATGCGCGTCGGTGGGGGCCAGACGGGGCCACGAGTTCTCAGAACTTACTTGACAAGTAATC
>JAYTUF010000910.1:0-3378 GCA_043744755.1 Anatilimnocola sp. | reverse complement strand
CGGCGGGGTGGCCGTGTTTTCGTGGGTGGGTGGCTGTGTTTTCGCGATAGCGATAACACGGCCGGGCAGCGCTCTCGCTTTCCATTATGACACACCGTGAGCGACGATTCAGCCCAGCCATTCCGATGGAATCGGATCGAGGGGGAGGGGTGACGAGACGCCTTCGAACCAGGCAGCGCTGGACCAGTTCCAATCGCGGGCAGACGCCTCAGCCATTTCGAAGAGGATTGAGGAGCAGGTACGCGCAGGAGATGTTGCGATCGTAACCGCCGCGTGACTGTCAGAAGGGTCGCTCCGTGCGCGAGCCACTGGCGATTCTCACGGCTCATTGCGGTAACTGAAATCTTTGCGCGCGAGAAGGCAAGTCTCCTGAAAATGGATGCTGAGAGCGCCGCTCAGCCGTGTTATCGCTATCGCGAAAACACAGCCACCCGCCCCGATAAACACGGCCACCCACCCAACAGCAAACCCGGCCATCCCGGCGCTCATTCAACTGGCGAGTTGGATTAGGGGTAAGCCAACTTTGTGCCGATTCGCAGCGACGGCGCGGGCCTCGTGAGCCACGTCGAGCAGTTCGTAATGGACGTTGCGTTGCCGCGGGGTGTAGCCCAGTTCGCTGATGGAGTCGCGGATTTGGTCGAGGGTGAGGAAGTGGACGGTGCCTGCTTCGGCGACGACGTTTTCTTCGATCATCAGGCTTCCCATGTCGTTCGCGCCGAACAGGAGCGCGAGCTGGCCGATCTTCAGGCCCTGTGTGACCCAACTTGATTGGATGTTGGGGAAGTTATCGAGATACAGCCGGCTGACGGCTTGCGTCTTCAGGTATGCGAACGAACCGGCGGGCGGGATGTGGGCCAGGTCGGTGTGTTCGGGCTGAAAGGTCCAGCAGATGAACGCAGTGAAGCCGTGCGTTTCGTCTTGCAGTTGGCGGAGGCGCTCGAGATGTTCGATTCGCTCGGCCAATGTTTCGATATGGCCGAACATCATGGTCGCGCTGCCGTGACCACCCAGTTCGTGCCAGACTCGCATGACGTTGAGCCAATCGTCGGTCATCACTTTGCCGCGGGTCATCGCAGCGCGAACGCGATCGACCAGAATCTCGCCGCCGCCGCCGGGCAAGCTGCCGAGGCCGGCGGCTTGCAACCGCTCCAGCACCGTGCGCAGCGGCAATTTGTTGAGCTTGGTGAAATGATGAATCTCGGGGGGGCTGAAGCCGTGGATGTTGATTTGCGGAAAGTTACTTTTGATGTCGTGCAGCAGTTCTTCGTACCAATCGAGTTTGTAATCGGGATGCAGTCCCCCTTGCATCAGGATTTGATCACCGCCCAGTTCAACGGTCTCGCGAACTTTTTGCAAAAGTTCGGATCGCTCGAGCACATAACCTTCGGGCGATTTGGGCTTGCGATAAAACGCACAGAAATCGCAAACCGCGGTGCAGAAGTTGGTGTAGTTGATGTTCCGGTCGATGTTGTACGTGCGGATCGGCTCGGGATGCAGCCGCCGGGTGACTGCATCGGCAGCGTGACCGAGCGCGGCGAGATCATTCGATTGCAGCAGCGCGAGACCTTCGTCCGCGGAGAGGCGTTCGCCGGCAACGGCTTTTTCGAGGATGTTTTCGATCATGTGATGGTAGATTGATGAGGGATGCAGCCGGCCAATGCTGGAGTTCCGCCTGCAGGCGGCCGCTCACCGGCTGATGGCGGAGTGAGGGGAGACCGGCTGAAGCCGGGACTCCAACTGGCGGCGTGATCGTAGAATAGTTGCAGTCCCGCCAACTCCCGCGGGCCGAGTGTAAAGTGCAAGTTGTCGCGCAGGTAGCGGAGGCATTGGTCGTAACTCAGTTCGTAGCGCGAAGCTTCGGCGCGGGCGATCTGCTGCAGATGGGCGACGCCTTGATCGCGGGCGAACGACAATTTCGCAGCGAGATCGGTTGCGTCAATTCCGGGCCGCGCGATCCACATCGCGAAGACGAACGGCAGCTCAGCCCAGCGGCACCAGACATCGCCCAGGTCCCAGATTTCAGCGAACTGTCCGGCTGGCGGATGCATCGCGCGATCACCGATCAGGAGGATGGCATCCGCGGGCGAATCTTCCCAGGGAGAACCGATGGGGAGCGGTAACAACTGCGGCGAAACACCATGCCGCTCCTTGAGCAGGATTTGCACCAGCGCAGCGCTCGTGCGCGAACCTTCGTCGAGCGCGAGCGTTTTGATTTCCGCGACCGGTTTGCGAGAAAATAGCTTTACGCTGAACACGGGGCCGCGGCAGCCGATGCAGGCGTCAGAAACGATCGTGTACGCGGGGTTTTGGAAGTATTCGATCGAAGGGATGAGGGCGACGTCGAGTTCGCCACGCGCGAGGCGGTCGGCGAGGCGGCTGGGAAGATCGAAAACGAGGTCGATGCCGTCCCCCTGCGCTGGCAGGTTGTAAACCAGCGGTTTGGTGTTCAGGTAGGAGACGGCGCCGATTTTCATGTTGCGATACCTGCAAAACACTTTTTGGAACTGATCGTTCGATTTAATAACCGTGAGTTTGGGATTGCTGTAACAGCCGGCAATTCTCGCGAAACGACAAGCGGAGACATTTGATGGTTAGTCCTGTCGCAGGTCAGCCCCTCACCCCGACCCTCTCCCCGGCGTACCGAGGAGAGGGAGTTCGTGAATGCTGCGCATTCCCTTCACCCCTTCACCCCTTCACCCCTTCACCCGCGTCCTTCCTGACGCTGAATTCTAGCTTCCAGCGTTGTGATTCGCTGGCGGGCCGCGTGCCGGCGCACCAGAGTTCGAAGACGCCGAGTTCGGTGATATTCGATTGGAAGCGGACGGGGACGTAGTCTTCGGGCGTGTCGTTGTCTTTGGGGAGGGCCGCTTCGAGAGAATCGGTTTCGGCGAGTTCGTCTTCGTTCCAGGAACTGATCAAGTCGCCCGGCTTGTCGGTCTTGCGAGTCGGAGAGCTGAAGAAGCGAAAGGTAGCTGGTTCGCCAACGACGAGGCCGATCTCTCCCGATGGCACATCAACGCTGGTGCCTTCTTCCATGCCGAAGGGAACTACGCACAGTGCTCGCAGCGGCCGCGGCGCGCCGGGAATGGCCAGGCCGGCGGTCTCGATGCCGACGTAATACGAACGGGCGGTGCCGCCGCGGATCCGCACGCCGCCGTGCAGTTTGGCCCAGCCATAGTAGGCGGCCCCGCGAGCGACGGCGTGGTCGAGGTCTTGTTCGCCGGCGAGGACTTTTGCAGGTTGATTTGGCGCCCAATCGGCGAGGACGTCCATTAAACGTTGACGAAAGGGGGCCGCTTTGAAGACACCGCCATTAAACAGCACGTGCGTCGGTTGCACGGCAATCTGGCCGTCACCATGCGCGGAGAGAAACGCGGC
>JAYTUF010000909.1:0-13318 GCA_043744755.1 Anatilimnocola sp. | reverse complement strand
CAGAGGAAGAAGCAGCCACCTGCGATCCCTGGCGGCTCTTCTGCCAGAAAGAATGTGGCTGGAACTTCACGGGTTACATTGCCGCGGGCGGCACCTGGAACCCGGCGAATCCCACCGACCGCTTCAACGGGCCGGTGACCTGGCTGGACCGCTCGAACGATTTCCAGATGGAAGAAATCTGGATGAACCTGCAGAAGGACACCACCTACGGCAGTTGCAACTGGCAGTTGGGTGGCAAGGTCACGGCGCTCTACGGTTCCAACTATCGTTGGGATACGTCGGCCGGTCTGGAAAGCAACTGGGGCACCAACGGCGAGTTCTATGGCCTCGCGCTGCCGAATGCGTATCTGGAATTCACCAAGGGTAACGTCAAGACGAAGGTTGGTCACTTTGTTTCACCGTGCGGTTACTACACGGTGGGCACTGCCAACAACTTCTTCAACTTGATTCCTTACACCTATCAATACGGCGAACCCTTCACCCACACGGGCGTTTACAGCACGTGGCAGGCCAATGATGACCTGGAACTCGGCGCCGCGTTGATCAATGGTTGGGATAGCACGGCCAACTGGAACCCGGCGGGCACCGCTTTGGCGGCTGCCAACCCGGGCATCACCGATCCGTGGAATCGCCACCTGGGCGTCCTGGCCACTGCGACGAAGAAGAACATCTTCATGTGCGATGGCTCGGATTCGCTGGCCTACTTCGGCATGTTCAGCAACGAGCCGGACATCACCTTGGCGGACCGCACGCCGCGGTACCATCAAACCTTGGTGTATCAACGCCAGATCAACGATTGCTGGCAATACGTTCTGCAATCGGACTTCGGCCACCAGGAACGGGCAATTGGCGCCAACTCGGCCCAATGGTACGGCATCAACCAGTACCTCTACTACAAGCAGAACGATTGCTGGAAGTGGGGCGCCAACGTGGAATGGTTCCACGACGACGATGGCTTCCGCGTCGGCCAGGTGTTGCCGTCCTTCGGCAGCCCGAACGCCCGCGGCCTCGCTCGCGGCCCGTTCCAAGGCGACTTCTACCGGATCATGCTCGGCCCGAACTGGACCCCGACCGCGAACTGGACGATTCGCCCGACCCTGGTGTACGACTGGTACACCGGAGCCGGCTCCCCGGCTGGCCTGCAGCCTTTCGACGATGGCTTGCGTAAGGATCAGTTCCTGATCAACCTGGATGCCTACTTCGTGTTCTAAGCCCAGGGGCGGAACCAACGGCTGGCAGACATCTTGAGATTCCACGCGACCCGCAGCTTTGGCTGCGGGTCGCGGTGTTTCTTGGTTTCATCTAGTTTCCGGGGTGAAATCCCATCGGCGCCTGCTGCCTAAGCGTCGGGCCAGCTTTGCTCAGCCTTTAAGCATGCGCCACCGGCATAACCGGCACCGGGCTGAGTGCTGCATTATTTTTCTGGCTGCTAACTACAGCGGCAGCAATATCTTAACGGTTTCGTTAGTGTTGCCGCCTGCGTGCCCCGAAAGCACTGGCACACTCCTTGCTTTTAGCCGCCCCGGCTTGCAGGCGGGCAAGCGCCGATTCGGGATCTCCCTAGCGGCATGCTGCCTATTTGCAATGTTGCTGCTATTGCGGTTGCCGCTTCTATCCAAGGGCAATGGTTGGGAATCAGATCCAATCCTTCTCGTACACGTTGGAAGCTCTTCGGCTCTTGCCTGGGCCAGAAGGATACCCCGCATGGCTCGGGTAGACGTCCGCCTCGTCTGCCCGGGCCGGGGTGTTTTTTCTGGCCCACTTTCATGGGGCCCGCTTTTCTCAATTCCGGTGAATGATCCCCGGCCCTTGCTGTACACTGGACCGCTAATTCGTTTCAGCCTTCCCTGCGTTAGCGCCATGAAACTCATCATCGCCATCATTCAGCCGAGCAAACTCGAAGCCGTCAAGGAAGCGCTGACCGAGGTCGAGGTCTTTCGGCTCACCGTTCTCGATTGTCAGGGGTTCGGCCGGCAGAAGGGGCAGACGGAGCTTTATCGCGGCCACGAATACAAGGTGAACCTGCTCCGCAAAGTGCAGTTGCAGATCGCCGTGAACGACGACTTTGTGGAGCCCACAATCAGCGCCATCATTCGCGGCGGCCGCTCCGGCGAGAAGGGGCAGATCGGGGACGGAAAAATATTCGTCCTGCCAATGGACGACTGTGTGCGCATTCGCACCGGCGAACGAGGCAAGGAAGCGATCTAAGCGCAGATTTCGTAAGATGGGCACTCTTGCCCGTCTGCTGGTTTTTCGGAGGGGCAAGAGTGCCCATCCTACTCGCGACCTCCAAATCCCTCGCCGTACCCCTCTTAACCATTGCAGCCCACGCGAGTTAAGATGAGGAATGCGGAATGACGAAGGGCCCTGCTGGCAATGCTTTGCAAGCGCATTGGCCGCGGATTGCGCCATATCGAATGGTCCAACGCTGCCGATTTTGACGAAGAGAGGGAGACCGCGGGTCTTGTTTGAACCCCGCTGGGTCGTCGATTTGTTAAGTTGCAGAGTTAGCTCAGGCGGTCGCATGTCACCGCCGAACGCTGTGCAACGCGTGTTGCTGGATTGTGTTTCTGGGGTGGGGAGGTTGCTGTGGACCTGGAACGTTCTTTGAAGCCGTATAATCCGCCGACGACTTCGCTTGTCGATGCCCTGCAATATTGGACGGAAAAACAACCCGACGACACCATCTATACCTTTACCGATGGCGAATCCGAAGAAACCAAGCTAACGTTCCAGCAATTCACTCATCGCGTCCGCTCCATCGCCCGGCGCCTCGTCGCCGAACGACTTTCCGGGGAGCGGGTGCTGCTGCTCTATCCGCCCGGCTTGGAATATGTCGCTGCATACTTCGCGTGCCTGGCGGCTGGCGCCGTTGCGGTTCCCGCGTATCCGCCGCGGCGCAATCGCAACATGCTGCGGATTCAAGCCATTGCCGACGATGCCCAAGCCAAGGCTGCGCTCGTCACCGGGGATATTGTCGATCGCAGCGGCGACATGCTCGACGAAACGCCCAAACTGAAGCAACTGCTCTGGATCGCCACCGACGAAATCCCCAGTGATTCGCACGGCGGCTGGCAACCCGTGAAGATCAATCCCAAACAGCTCGCGATGCTGCAATACACCAGCGGCTCGACCGGCACGCCGAAAGGGGTCATGCTCACGCACGGCAACCTGATGGCCAACGTGCAGATTATCACCTATGGCTTTGAACCATCGCGATCCAGCAGCGGCCTGTCGTGGTTGCCCACCTATCACGACATGGGCCTGGTCGGGGGCGTGCTCAGCTCGATGTTCTTTGGCCGGCCCAGCGTGCTGATGTCGCCGATGACTTTCCTGCAAAAGCCCATTCGCTGGCTCAGGGGCATCAGCAAGTATCGTGTCTCGATCAGCGGCGGCCCGAACTTCGCCTATGACCTCTGCACCAGCAAGATCACCGACGATCAATTGGCCGGCATTGACCTCAGTTGCTGGGAAGTTGCGTTTAACGGCGCCGAACCCGTCCGGGCCGAAACGCTGCACAAGTTCGCGGCGCGCTTTGGTCCCTATGGCTTCAATCTCAAGTCATTCTATCCCTGCTACGGCATGGCCGAGACCACACTGATCGTCACCGGCGGCTACAAGGGTCGCTTGCCGCTGCTCCGCACCTTTGAAGGGAAGCAGATCGACCAACGCCGCGTGCAGCCCTGTGAACCGGGCACGCCGAACGCTCGCGAACTGACCGGCTGCGGTCGCGTGCTGCCGGAAGAGCGCGTCGCCATTGTCGATGCCGACATGCTGCACGAACAACCGCCCGAGCGGATCGGCGAAATCTGGGTGCAAGGGGGCAGCATCGCGCAAGGCTATTGGAACAAGCCGGAAGCCACTCAGTCGAACTTTCAGAATTACATTGCGGGCACGAACGAAGGGCCCTTCCTCCGCACCGGCGATCTAGGTTTCTTCTACGAAGGGGAACTGTTCGTCACCGGCCGCTTGAAAGATTTGATCATCGTCCGCGGCGTGAACCGTTACCCGCAGGATATTGAGCAAACGGTCGAACGCGCGAGTCCGCGGATCAATTCCGGCGAAGTCGCCGCGTTTGCCGTCGATCTGCATGGCCGCGAACGTTTGATCGTCGTGGCTGAAGTCGAACGAGCCCGCCGCAGCGACTGGTCCGATGTCATCGCCGCCGTGCGCCATGATGTGACTGCCGAACACGAGTTGCCGCCCGACGCGATCATTCTCGTCCGCTTCGGCTCGATTCCGAAAACGTCCAGCGGCAAGATTCAACGCCATGCTTGCCGCGAAGATTTTTTGAACGACAAACTGCAAATCATTGAGCAATGGCGAAGCTGGGACCAACAAGATCAGGACACCGATCTGGTCCCGGGCTTGGACACGAGCAACCGAGCGACAATTGCAGCGGACACCGCTGACTCCGACACCGAGCCCAGTCCGACAATCGTCCAGGCCGTCATCGAGCATGTGAAGTTGATCGCGAAAGAGCGGGCGAAGGTGGTGACGCTCGAGAGCAACATCGTCACCGATCTGGGGCTCGATTCGCTCGAACGCTTGGAAATTGCCAACTCGCTGGAAGAGACTTTCGGCGGCCGGTTTCCGGAGCACGTACTCGCCGAGATCGAAACGGTGCGGCAAGTGGCCCGTGCGATTGAAACCTACATCGGCACGCAACCGCTCATCCAGCGGCAGGCCAGTGTCGCGCAGCCAAAAAAGTCGCTCGACGAAGTCGGCCCCGAGTGTTACGACTTCAGCCAGATGCCCGAGTATCGGCGGCTGCGGCAAACGATCGACATGCTCGAAGGGCTGGGCGTGGGCAATCCCTATTTCTGCGTGCATGAAGGGATCACTCGCGACACCGCCATGATTGAGGGTCGCGAGTATATCAGCTTCACGACGTACAACTACATCGGCATGAGCGGCGATCCCATCGTCGCCGCCGCCGCGAAGGACGCCATCGACAAGTACGGCACGAGTGTTTCCGCCAGCCGCCTCGTTTCGGGCGAGAAGCCCATCCATCGCGAGCTCGAGCGTGAAATCGCCGCGTTCATCGGGCAAGAAGATTCCCTCTGCTTTGTTGCCGGACATTCGACGAATGAGTCAACCATCGGCCACCTGTTTGGACCTGGCGATCTGATCCTGCACGATGCACTCGATCACAACAGCATCATTCAGGGTGCCATCATGTCCGGCGCTCGCCGCCGGCCGTTCCCGCACAACGATTGGCAAGCGGCGGACGATATTTTGAATGAGATTCGGACCGAATATCGCAAGGTGCTGCTGGTCATCGAAGGTACGTACAGCATGGATGGCGACTTCCCCGATCTGCCGCGGTTCATCGAGGTCAAGAAAAAGCACAAAGCCTTCCTGATGGTGGACGAAGCCCATTCCAGCGGCGTGCTGGGAGATACGGGCCGCGGCATCGTCGAACACTTTGGCTGCAACCCGCGCGATGTCGATATTTCAATGGCCACGCTCAGCAAGTCGTTCGGCAGTTGCGGCGGTTACATTGCCGGCACGAAGGAACTGATCGAATACCTGAAGTACACCACTCCCGGCTTTGTGTTTAGTTGCGGCTTGGTACCGCCGGCGGCGGCGGGATCGCTGGCCGCGTTGCGTCTGCTCCAAAAAGAACCGCAGCGGGTTCACAAGCTGCGAGCGAACTCGGCGCTGTTCCTGCAACTGGCCAAGGAGCGGGGCATCAATACGGGCACTGCGGGCGGCACCGGCGTCGTGCCAGTCATCACCGGCAACTCGCCCCACGCGCTAATGCTCTCGCGAGCGCTGTTTGTACGGGGAATCAACGTGCAGCCGATTCTGCATCCCGCCGTGGAAGAAGAAAAAGCCCGCTTGCGATTCTTCATCAACTGCATGCACACGGAAGAACAGATTCGCTTCACGGTGAACTGCGTGGCCGAGGAACTCACGCGCCTCGACCCCCAATACTTGCAGACCGGCAAAGTCCGCGCACGGCAGGCCGGCTGACAGCATTGCCGAAGGCAATTTAATGACACAGGTCGAAGGGCCTTCGGTTCGCGCTATTTCTTCTGAAACGCTTTATCGTCTGCTTTGCCCGCCGCCCGCATGTACGCGACCATGTCGAGAATCTCTTCCTTGGTCAGCGTGTTGATCAGGCCCTGCGGCATCTCCGAGGTGGCTGACTTCTGCCGCTCTTCAATATCCTTCTTCTGCACGATGGTCAGTTCTTTGGCGAAGGGATCGGTGCGAATGGTGATCTGCTTGTCGTCCTCGCCGATGATCCGGCCGGCAAACACTTCGCCCTGATTCGTCAGCACCAGCGAGCTTTGATACTGGTCCGAAATCACCTTGCTGGGCACCACCACCGCTTCCAGGATGTACTGCGCGGTGAAGCGATTGCCAACGCCCGTGATATCGGGCCCCGAGTCGCCCCCTTCGCCGTTGAAGCGATGACACTTGTAGCACTGGGCCGCGATGTAGGCGGCTTTCCCCTTCTCAAAACTCCGGCCGGTCTCCACCTTGCTCAGCATCTCGTGCAGGTCTTCCATCTGCCAGTTGTGAATGAACTGCCGAGTCGTTTCGAGCTTCACGGCTTCCACCTTTTGCTTCTCTTCAATCACATCCTTGAGCGCGAGTCGGTCGGCATCGCTCAGTCTCAGGGCTGCATCCTCGCGAATGCGAATCAAGAACTTCTTGAAGCTGTTGCCGCCGCGGTAGGTTTGCTCGGCCAGGTTGAGCCAGCCGAAATAAGCCCGCCGTTCTTCCTTGCTCAGCAAGTTTGAGACGTTCCGTAGTGTGAGAACGTAGTACAACTGTTCCTCTTGCGTCTGACTGCCGGAGAGCAACTTCATCGTGGGAGTCGTCACGCCGGGCCATTCGAGATAGACGAGCAGCGCACAAAGTTCGCGATTAACGAACTCGTTTTGATGCGGATACAAGCCTTTGACGCGGTCGATCACTTTCGTCGCCATTTCGGCGTCGGGTTTTCCCTGGCGAATGAACGACAGGCCATAGGCGCGGCTCACACCCAGCAACTGCTCTTCCGACATCCGCTCCAGCGGCAGGCTATTCAGCTTGTCGATAATCTTCGGCTGCAGCGCCTTATCTCCCGCGCGAACGAGGGCCAATTGCAACTGAATGACCGCGTTGATCTTCGTTTCCGCGAGTGCCTTCGCTTGCCAGGCGGCGACGTCCTGATGTTCAACCGCAACCCGCGCCGCATAGCGGACCGAGCGATCGGCGGAATTCAAGTGTGGCCAAGCGGCTTCAATGGCCGCCGAGTCCTGCTTGCCATGAAAGGCTTCGAGCTTGCGCCGGAGTTTGCGGGCGGCCGTCGCTTTGGGATTCAATTCCGCTGCCACCGGCGCTGTCGATTCTTTACCGGTATATCTCACGCGATAGACGCCCGACTGCGTGCCTCGGCCGCCGATCGAAAAGTAAACACAGCCATCCGGATGGACGCAAATATCGGTGACCGGCAAAGGCTTGCCAGTGATAAACGGTTCGAACGTACCGGTGTAACTGCCGCCGGTCGCGTTCATGTGGACTGCATAAATCTTGCCATAGGTCCAATCGTTGATGAACAGTGCCCGCTGATACTTGGCGGGGAACTTCGCCCCCGTGCCGAACTCGATACCGGTGGGCGAACCCAGGCCGATGTTGACGACAGCGCCGAGGCTATCGGGCGAGTACTCGGGCCATTTGCCGGTGCCATTTCGCCAGCCATATTCGCCGCCGCTCACACAGTGGTTCACCCGCGTCGGGCGATACCAGGGGGCGCCGGTGTCCCATTCCATGTCACTATCGAACGTGAAGACCTCGCCATCCTGATTGAAGGCGATGTCATAAGCGTTCCGCAGCCCGGCGCACAGCACCTGCCAGTTCTGCCCATCGACGTCGCACCGCGCGACCCAGCCGCCGGGGGCCATGATGTTCGGATCATGCCCGCCGCCATCGGGATTGCGAGGCAGCAGCAAATCTTCCGCCCAATTGCGATGGGGCGAGTTCTTTTCGCTGCCGTCAGGAACCTTCGTGAAGTTGCCCGCGACGACATAGAGCTTGCCATCCGGACCGAGGCGCACCGCGTGCGGACCATGTTCGCCGCCCCCCTGGAACTTTTTCATCAGCTCAACGGTGTCCCACTCGTCGTCGTTGTCCTTGTCTGTGATGCGATAGAGTCCGGCGCCTTGAGCCGCATTGCCATTCACGACGACATATAACAAGTCCTTCACACAGAGCAGCCCTTGAGCCTGGCCAATCGGCACGCTCAGCTTTTCAACCTTGGTCTCTTCGGGTGTCTTGCCTGGCGTGGTGCGATACAACGAGCCGCCTTGATCCGAAGTGATCAGCCGCCCCTTGGCATCGACGGTCATCGAAACCCAGCTACCCTGTTCACTCTTGGGCACCGAATAGACCAGCTCAACCTCGAAACCAGGCAATGTTTGAATGGCGCTGGGCGAGGTGGCCAGTTGTCCTGCGGGACGAGCGCCGCCAAACACGACTTCCGACCACGGTCCGATGCCTAGCTTGCCGATCACGTGGGCGGGCTTCCACCCCGCAGCATCGAACGCGGGCTGCTGCCAGCCTTCTTTTCCTTCACTGCTCCCCAGCCAGGTTTTGTCGGTCGCAAACTTCTGCGTGCTGCCGTCGGCATACTTCACGACGAGTTCGCCGATCATCCCTGCCGCGCCCCCTTCATTCCGGCAGCGGAGGGCAATCAGATTGCTCCCCTTGGTCACGTGTTTGAGCACGTTCTCGGAGACAGGTTGCTCCCAGGTGCTGTGCTCCACGCAATGCTTGGCATTCACGAACAGCGTGAAGACGTTGTCGCAGGAACCCGTGAACACAGCCGATTGCGGCAGATCCTTAAGCTCGACCGCCTTACGAAAATAAACGATTTCACCCGCCCCTGCTTTTGGCGTTGTCCAAATCCACTCGGGCACGGCGTCGGCCGCCTGTGACGAGACAGACGTGAGAGCAAGCAGCAAGGAACTAATGAACAGCAAACCAAGACGCATGGATGAAACTCCGAAGAGAGACTAAAAGGCAAGATGGCGGGGGGCTATTAGGATCACGAACTAAATAACTTCTGCATTTGAATCACGCGACCATTGGGCTTGTCCCAGTGGGGCGATCACTGGTGAGCTACCTTGAACAATCTCTTTACGCACGGCGACCACTGGGCTTGCCCCAGTGGGGCCATTACTGACGAGCTACCTAGCCGATCAGTGATCGCCCCACGGGGATAAACCCCGTCGTCGCGAAAATTGAGGACTCAATTAGTAGCTGACCAGTGAGCGCCCCACCGGCACAAGGCCGGTGGTCGCGAGCCGTTCGCAATCCGGGAAGTTGATTAATTTGCGACGCTTAGTATAGATGGCGAGGGGTCGTGGCTACAGACCTCCCGGTCTGTGCTTTTCCCCAAACAGCCTAATCTCAATACCTCGGCACGCTCCTGTCGATAATTTGCGACCAGGCATCAATGCCGCCAGTCATGTTTTGCACGTTGGGAAAGCCTTGCTCGCGGAGCCATTGCGTCACGCGCAGGCTGCGGCCGCCGTGATGGCAGTGGACGATGATCCGCGCGTTGCGCAGCGGTTCGAGTTCCGCAAGTTTGCCGGGAATCTCGCGCATGGGGATTAAACGCGCGCCCTCGATATGCGCCGTTTGATGTTCGTCAACCTCGCGGCAATCGAGCAGCGTGAAGTCGGCGGCGTCAGTCAGCAGTTGGTGGACGATCGTCACATCGACTTCAATAGGCAGAGTTTGGTGCGGCATGGGCGGTGGAATCGTTCGTGGAAACGGGAAAAAATGGCTCGCGCGATTGTCAGACCGCGGCGAGCCTGTCATTCTAACCAACACCCCGCCCGCTGAAACTCCCGCCCATGTCGCCTTTCGCTCCGCGAAAGGGCGTCCTTTCGCGGAGCGAAAGGCGACTATAGCTCACTCAAGAGGTCCGCGTGCCATCCGCTGCTGATTCCGCTGCCGCTCGCCTGTTCGCCGTCGAGGTGGTCCGTACCTTGCGCGACGCGGGCCATCAATCGCTGTGGGCCGGCGGCTGCGTCCGCGATCAATTGCTGGGCCGCACGCCCCAGGATTATGACGTCGCCACCAGTGCCCGGCCGGAGCAGGTGCGCGATGTCTTTGGTCATCGCAAGACATTGGCAATTGGTGCTGCGTTCGGCGTCATCACAGTGCTGGGCCCCAAGCCGGTCGGTCAGCTCGATGTGGCCACCTTTCGCCGTGATGCCGCGTACAGCAACGGCCGCCATCCCGATAGCGTCACGTTCAGCGATTCCAAAGAAGATGCGCGGCGGCGAGACTTTACGATCAATGGCCTCTTCTTCGATCCACTTGCCGAAGAAGTGATTGACTACGTCGGCGGCCAAGAAGATCTCAAGGCCGGCGTAATCCGGGCCATTGGCGAGCCGCGCGAGCGCATTGCTGAAGACAAACTACGAATGCTCCGCGCCGTTCGCTTTGCCGCGACGTTCGGATTTGAGTTGGAAGAACAGACCATGCTCGCCATTCGTGAGCAAGCGACCGAGTTGGTGATTGTAAGCGCTGAACGGATCGCCGCCGAGCTACGGAAAATGCTAGTCTTGGAGCGCCGTCGCCGCGCGGTGGAATTGCTGGCCAGCGCCAATCTGCTGGAGATCATCTTTCCCGAAATGCGCGGCCTGCCAGCGTCCGCCTGGCAACAGACGCTCTCGATCCTGGAACGCATCCCTGCCCCTTCGTTTCCTCAAGCGTTGGCTGCCTTGCTGCGCCTGTTAGCAACCACGGCGGACGAACTTGCGCAGGTTAGCAATACCGTTTGTCGTCGGTTGAAACTTTCGACGGACGAATCATCCCAGGTTCAACGTCTGCTGCGAGACGAACCGCTATTACGGCGAGCCAGCGAATTTAATTGGCCGCAATTGCAACGCCTGTTGGTTACACCGGGCGTCGAAGCCGTGCTGGACTTCGGTGCGGCCGTCTCACACGTCCTCGATCCGCACGCCCAAGAACTCGACCTGTGCAACCGGATGCTGGAACTGCCTACCGCGCTCATGAACCCGCAGCCGCTGATCACTGGCGAAGACCTGAAGCCGCTGGGTCTGCCGCCCGGCCCGCACTATCGCCTGATTCTCGATCAGGTCCGAGATGCTCAACTGGAGAGCCTGATTAATACGCGTGAAGAGGCGCTTACTTTGGCCAACAAGATCGCAGGACAAATGAAATAGAATTGGTTTGCATTTTTTGAGTACGCTTGGCGCGCAGTACCCCCACACGGCAAACTGCAGGGATGACCACGAACACCACTCGACCCGAATCAATGCCCGCCGCGGGAAGCGATCAGCCGCTGCCGCAGATTAAGCCGCTGTGGATTGGCAACGTACACGTTGATCCGCCGATTCTGCAGGCGCCGATGGCGGGCTTTACGAACTATGCCTATCGCCAGATCGTGCGTAAGTTTGGCGGTTCCGGCCTGCTGGCGACGGAGATGGTCAGCGCGCGGAGCTTTGTCTGGCTGGCCGAAAACGAAGCCGAACACCCCGAGCGATTGTGGGGCGTGAAGGACGAACCGCGGCCGTTGGCGGTGCAGATGTGGGACAACGATCCCGAAACGCTCGCGAAAGTTGGCGAACGCCTGGCGAATGAATATCACGTGAGCGTGGTCGATCTCAACTTCGGCTGCCCGGTGAAGGATGTGACCGAAAAGGCGCACAGTGGTTCCTACCTGCTGAAGTTTCCCGACCGCGTGGGCGCCATCATCGAACGGGTGGTGAAGGCCTGTGCGCCGACCCCGGTGACCGCGAAGATTCGACTCGGTTGTTCCCATGCTTCAATCAACGCCTGCGAAATTGCCAGGGTGGTGGAAGCCGCGGGAGCTGCCGCCCTCACGGTGCATGGGCGAGTGGCCGCTGACTTCTTCCGCGGCAGTGCGGACTGGGAAAAGATCTCCGAAATCAAACAGCACCTAAAACGCATCCCGCTGATTGGCAACGGCGATCTCGATTCGGCAGCCAAGGTGGTCGAAGCCTTCCGCCGCTACAACGTCGATGGCGTGATGATCGCCCGCGCGTCTCTTGGTCGGCCCTGGTTATTTCAACAGTGCGCCGCAGCGCTCAAGGGTGAACCGATCCCGCCCGATCCTTCGCTTGATCAACAGCGGGAATGGATGATCCGGCATTACGAAATGGTTTGCGAGCGATTCGGCGAAGAACGGGGCACCATGCTGATGCGCAAGTTTGCCTGCAACTACGCCCAAGGCAAAGCCGGGGCCCGACACTTCCGCGGCGCGATAGGCAACGTCAATTCGCGGTTCGAATTCCTGGCGGCGGTCGAGCAGCATTTTCCGCGCGTCGAGAATCCGCAATTGTATGAAGCGCGGGAATAGTTTTGAGTTCTGAGTTTTGAGTTTTGAGTTTTGAGGCAAGAGAATTCAATTGTATTATTTCCTGTCTCAAAACTCAGAACTCAGAACTCAAAACTTCTTCGCTTAGCCTGGAGTGTCGTCCGTGCCTCAGCAAAGAACAGAACAATGGGGCACCCGGATCGGTGTCATCCTGGCCGTTGCCGGCTCCGCGGTTGGCTTGGGCAACTTCTTGCGGTTCCCTGGTCTGGCCGCGCAGCATGGCGGCGGCGCGTTCATGATTCCGTACTTTGTCGCGCTGTTGCTACTCGGCATTCCCCTCGGGTGGGCCGAGTGGACGATGGGCCGGTATGGCGGGCTCCGCGGCTTCCATTCGGCCCCAGGGATTTTCAGCGTCATTTGGAAACACTGGCTGGCGAAGTATCTGGGCGGACTCGCACTACTCGTGCCGCTCGTCATCTATATGTACTACGTGGTGATCGAAGCCTGGTGCCTGGGCTATGCCTGGTATTACCTGACGGGCGAACTGATGCTGGGGAGCGACCCGCAAAAGTATCAGGGCTTTTTTGAATCGTTCACCGGGCATGAACAAAACGGCGCGCTCGTCGGTGTTGGAATTTTCGGCGGCAGCAGTCCGGTTATCTATTTCATTGCCGTCACGTTCGTCGCGAACTTCTATTTGATTTATCGAGGCATCTCGAAGGGGATCGAGGACTTTTGCAAATGGGCGCTGCCGGTGATGGCCGTTTGTGCGGTGTTTGTCTTGGTCCGCGTGCTGACGCTGCCGGCAATTGAGGGGAAGCCGGAACAGAACGTGATCAATGGTCTGGGCTTCATGTGGAATCCACAGTTCGAAGCGCTGGCCCAACCGAAAACCTGGCTGGCCGCGGCTTCGCAAGTCTTTTTCACGCTCGGCATCGGCTTCGGCATCGTGATCAACTACGCGAGCTATCTGACGAAGAAGGACGATGTCGCGCTCAGCAATCT